>SYFR01000081.1 GCA_005800325.1 Myxococcales bacterium
CTCGCGCTCGGGATCGCTGCCGACGACGATGCCGCCGCCGGTGAAGTAGTCGCCGCGATGCTCGCGCCCCGCCCCGCGGCAAGCGACGAGCGTCCGGATCGCCATCGCGAGCGTCACCGAGCCATCGTGGGCGACGGCGCCGAAGCCACCCGTGTAGAGGCCGCGCCGATGCGCCTCGAGCGCTGCGATGACCTCCATCGCCCGGATTTTCGGGGCTCCGGTGACGCTGCCGCTCGGCACCATCGCGAGGAGGAGCTCGGCGGTCGAGGCCTCGGGGCGGGCCGCGGCGGTGAGCAGCGATTTGCGGTGATAGAGGGTGCGATGACGAACGACCGCGGGCGCGCGCGCGATCTGCACCGAGCCAAGCCGAGCGACGCTGCCGAGATCGTTGCGCTCGACGTCGACGATCATCGCGAGCTCCGCGATCTCCTTCGGATCGCGGTCGAGCTCCCGCCCGAGGCGCGTGTCGGCGCGCGCGTCGACGCCTCGAGGCCGGGTGCCCTTGATGGGCTCGGTGTACATGCGGCGGAGCACGCTCGCGGGCGACTCCACGCGGAGCAAGAGCTCCGGCGACGTCGAGAGCACCCAGGTTCCGTCGCTCACCTCGAGCGCGCCACCGAAGGCGCCGGGCGAGCGCGACGCCATGGCCGAATAGACATCGAGCGGCGCGCCCTCGAACGCGACGTCGAGCCGCCGCGCGACGTTCACCTGATAGAGATCGCCCGCGCGAATGAGCTCGATCGCTCGCTCGACGCGGGCGCGGTGCTGCGCGGGGAGGTCCGCGTCGCGCACGTCTCCGGCGATGGGGCCGACGTCGGCGAGTCGGCCCCCGAGCGCGCGCGCGAGCTGGTCGATGGCGTCGTGCGAGGTGCCGATGCCGAGCACCTCGCCGGTCGCATGGTCGATCGACACGACCGCCGGATAGCGCCGCCACTCGGTGCGCGCGGCGAGTGGCTCGGGCCGACGCTCCGCGTCGACGTAGGCGGCGCGCTCGAGCCGCGCTCGCTGCGCCTCGTAGGGCACGACGCCGATCCAGCGCGGCGCCTCGGCGAGGCTCCCCACGGCGAGCGGCACGTCGTCGTCGAGCGACGGCTCGAGCGCACGCGACTCGCGATCGGGCAGCGCCGCGACGAACGAGCGATGAGCGCCGAACGACGGCGCCTCGGCCGCATGGAGGAGCGCCACATGCGGCAACCCGAGAGCGACGAACGACCGCGCGATCGCGATCGGTTCCGGCACGACCGAGAGGCGCCGGGCGCAGAGCTCTTGGCGGGCGGGTGCCGTCATCGGCCGCAGCCCTGCCCGCGCGACGTGCGAGTCATCGACTCGGCAAGCTAGTGCGCCCGATCCGCGATTCGCCACCTAAATTACATCGGCTTGCCGCTGGTCGCGCCGCCTCGGTTGCGCGACGCTCGTGTCGTGAAGCTGCGACTCACCATGCGAGCGCACCCATGTCGGTGAAACGAGACCCCACGCTGGCGGCAATCGTCGCCCGCCTCGAGCGTGGGCGCCCCGCGCTCGGCTGCGCCGCGCTGCTCATCGTCGCTGCGAGCTGCGGCGGCGAGCCGAGGAAGGTCACCTTCGAGGTGACGCCCGGACACGAGGCGGACGCGTTTCACGAGCCCCCCGCGGTGACGCGCATGGCGCTCGAGGCGCGCGACGAGACCGGCGCCGTGCTCGCGGCAGCGACGGGTGCTCCCGGCGGGACGGTGAGCTTCGGCGAGCTCGAGAGCGCCGCCTTCGTCGCGCTCGACGTGACCGGCGTCGATGAAGCCGCGGTGACGCGCGTGCGTGGTCGCAGCGTCGGCGTCCCGCTCGGCGCGCTCGCGACCGATGTCCTGCCCGTGTTCGCGCAGCGGCTCGGAGCCTTCGCGCGCCCCCCCGGCTCCTTGTCCGCGAGTCACGTCCGCGGACACGCGGTGGCCGTCGGCGAGCGCTTCTTGCTGCTCACGGGTGGCAGCGCGACGCATCGCGATGGGACCGCGCTCGAGGCACGCACCGCCACCGTCTACGATCTGCTCGCCCTCGGGCCCGCGCTGGCGGCTCCCTTGCCGCGCGCCGCAGAGGCGCTCGTCGTCGTGCCGGAGGGCGATGCCGTGCTCGTCGTCGGGAGCGACGGCGCGACCTTTGTCGATCTCCAGACCGGCGCCGTCACCGAGGCGGAGCTCCCGCTCGGGCTCGCATCGTTCGCGTCGGTCGCGGGCGGCGCCACCGTCGTCGGGCCGAGCGCCAGCTACGTCGTAGGCCCCACGCGCACCACGGGTGCGAGCGATCGCGTGCTCGTGCTCGGCGAAGGACGGGCCTTGTCTGCCGTTGCGCTCGCCGTTCCGCGAGCCGGCGCGGCAGCGGCGTGGCTCGACGGCGTTGGCCTCGTCGTCGCGGGCGGCAGCGCGAGCGCCGCCGGAGTCGAGACGCTCGCCGTGGATGCGACGGCGTTCGTGCCTCGCCCCTATCCTTCGGATCCGACCGAAGGCGCGGCCGCTGTCGCGACGGGTGACGAGGACGGGCTCTTGCTCGTCGGCGGGACGCTCGGCGCCCTGCCCGCTCCGACGCGCGCGCTCGCCGCGGGCTGCGCCACCACGTGCGCCGCAGCCGTCGTCGCAGAAGCGGGTCTGTCCGTGCCGCTCTTCGCGTGCCGCGGGTTCACAGCCGGTGCAGCCGGGGCCATCGTCGTGTGCGAGGACGCCGACGGCAACACCCGCGCCTACGAGAGCGAGCCTGGGGGAGCCGCCTCCCGCGAGCTCGCGTTGCGAGAGCCGCGAGCGGGCGCAGCCGTCGTCCCGACCCCGCTCGGGACCCTCGCGCTCCTCGGCGGCGCGCACCCCGACGGCACGCCCGCGCTCACGATCGAGAGCTATTTTCCGAGCGATTGAGCCCGAGCGATTGAGCCCGGGCGTGCGATTGAGGCAGAGTCAGCCGCCACCCTGCGCGCCAGCCCCCGCAGCACCGCCGCTGTGGCCGCCACCGGCTCCACCTCCGGGCCGCAAGAACCCGCAGTCCTCGAGCTTCTCGGGCGCGTAGATCGCGGCGCAGCCCGTCGTCTTCGTAGCGTCGACCGCGTTTGCCAGCGCCGGGGCAGCGGCACACGTCGCGAGCTCGTCGAGCTTGCACTGGCTCGCCGCATCGATCGCGCCGAGGCACAGTTCGATGGCCGCGTCGTCCGGCTCCGCGCTGTCGGCAAGCCCGAACAGGCACTGATCGCGGTAGTAGAGCTTGCACGACGCGACGTCGTCGTCGCTCGCGATCGACCCCTTGGGGCAGCCGCGCAAGGCCTCGCATTTCAGCTCCTCGATGCGGCGGCACGCCTCGACCCCGGTCGCGCCGTTGTCGCATTGCGTGCCGAGCGCGAGCGCCGCGGACGCGACGACGCCGACCCCGCCTCGCCGTACCCATGAATGCGCCCTCATGGCGATGCGCCTACCACGCCCGGACGGGAAACACGGAGTTTTTGCCGCAACGACGCGCCGTGCCTTGTCGCGGAGAATTCTCAGTTTCGCGGTCTTTCGCGGTATTTGCACGCCATGACGACGTTCATGGCGATGGTGCTCGCGGCCGGCTATGGCACGCGCCTCTCGCCGCTCACGCTCGAGCTGCCGAAGCCCCTCGTGCCCATCGGCGATCGCAGCCTCCTCGCGCACGTCGCCCTCGGCCTCGCGCGCGCCGGAGCGCGACGCATCGTCGTCAACAGCCACCACCTCGCGAGCGCCGTCGCCGACGAGGTCGATCGCCTCCGGCAGGGCGAACTCGAGGGCGAGCCCGAGGTCGTGCACGTCCACGAGCCGCAGATCCTCGGCACCGCCGGCGGAGTCGCCAACGCGGCGGCGGCGCTCGGCCCCGGCGACGTGGTCGCGGTCAACGGGGACATTCTCGCCGAGCTCGAGCTCGGAGCGCTGCTACGACTGCACCAACATCGCCGCGCCTTCGCGACGCTCGGCACCGGGCCGCAGTTGCCGTGCGGTCAGGGCACCCTCGGCCTCGCGGTCGATGGCGCGGTCGTGCGGCTACGCGGCCGCGTGTTCGGCGCGGAGATTTCCGGCGCCGATTTCCTAGGCGCGCAGGTGCTCTCGACGCGTGCACGCGCGGCCCTGCCCCTCTCGGGCTGCCTCGTCGGTGACGTCTATCTCCCGGCTCTCGCGCGCGGCGAGACGCTCGTCGCGTGCGCCATCGCGCCGCAGTTTCGGGACATCGGGACTCCTGCCGCGTACCTCGACAGCAACCTCGCGTGGCTGCGCGAGAGGTCGCTCGCCTCGTATGCCTCCCCGAGCGCGCGCGTGGCGCGGGAGGTGACGCTGGTCGACACCGTCGTTGGGGCCGATGCCGAGGTCACTGGAACAGGCGAGCTCGTGCGCGTCGTCGTGTGGCCAGGCGGCAAGGCCGTGGCTCCGCTTCGCGACGCCGTCGTGACGCCCCAACGCACGGTCGCCATCGACGCGAGCTAAGGTAACGCGTCCCGAGTCATGGCGCCTCGGGGCGATCGAAATACCCGTCGTTTCGATGGAGTCGATCGACTAGCGTGCCGCCGCGACCGAGCGCAAACCGACCATGCGTACCCTGCTCGTGCCCCTCGCCGCCGCCACGCTGCTCACCGCTGCGTGCGCCTCCGACTCGGGGATCCTCGGGGGCGACGCCTCCGCGACCGAGGTCGCCGTCGATCCGGCGTCGTTTCTCGGAGACGTGAGCTGCAGCGGCAATCCCGGTGGGCTCGCGAGCTTCGTCGTCACGCTGCGCGCCTTCGACGACGCGAACGACACGACGCCGTTCATGCTCCCTTCCTCGCTCGCGACGCCATGCTCGCTGCTCGCCGGGCAACAGGCCCTCGTCGTCGCCGGAGCGCTCTACGTCGCCGAGATCGACGGGTACGACTTCGCCGCGTCGTCGCTGACGCCGTTCGGTGGCCCGTCGAGCGGCTCGCGCCAAATGCTCGGTGCCGACGGCAAGCTCCTCCCCGCGCGCTGGAAGACGGCGTGCGGCACAGGGCCAGCGACGGCGACGAAAGCGGTCGCCCACGAGCGCGTCTTCGTCGGAAATTGCGGCGCGCTCACCGACTCGAGCCCGACCGCGACGACGCTCCGTCTTTCCCCGGAGGCGCTCCTTGGCGCCGACCCGTGCGCCGTCGCGAGCACGATGACGATCGCGTCCGTCGTGGGAGAGTTCCCGGACCTCCTCGAGCTCGCGTGCGCCGCAGCTCCCCTCGAGGTCCCGGCAACACCCCATGCGAACTACCGCCTGCACGTGACGGCGACGGACGCCGACGGCACCGAGCTTGGTACCGAGTGCACGGCGCTCACCCACCTCGGCGAGGCCGTCACGCCAACGTGCGACGCGCTGTCGCCGCACGGGCGCGTGCGCTTCGACCTCCGCGAGCTCGAGACGGACGGAGGCGAGGCGCGCTGCCCGAGCGGCCACTATTTCAAGCTCGTCGGCGCCGAAGATGCGGCCGACGCGCCGCCGGTGCCGTGCGAGAGCGTCGCGATCGAGGCGCCGATCGCGCCGGGGATCCGCACGTTCTCCGTGCTCATGTACGACGGGCTCGGGCAGCCGACGGGCGCCAGCGCGACCTGCGCCGCCGACGTCGAGCCGGGCCTCCTCGTCGACGCCTTGTGTTTGTAACCGGCCTTCGGCGCGACGATTTGTGGGCGAGCAAGGCGGCGTGCGCGGCGACCGCGAGCTAAGCTTGATCATCATGCAAGAGACGCTCGCGGTGCGCTTCCCCCGCCCGAAAGGCGCGCTCCTCTGGCTCATGGTGGCCATCGGCTGCCTCTGGGTCCTGTTCGCCGCGGCCATCAATTGGGCCGGGGCCGCGAGCGCGCCCGAGCTCTTCGGCATGCTCTCGGGCTCGAGCGAGAAGGTCGCGAGCGGGCAGCTGTGGCGTCTCATCACGGCCGCGCTCCTTCATCACCCGAGCACACCGAGCCACGCGCTCGTCGTGCTGATGATGCTCTTCTTCTTCGGTGCGTCGCTCGACGATGCCTGGGGCCAGAAGCGCCTGATGCTGTTTTTCGCGGGCTCGGCGGCGATCGCGTTCGGCCTGCAGACCGTCGCCGGGCTCATCGTGCCGAGCATCGCGGGCGGCTCGTGGTTCGGCGGCATGGTGCTCGCGGACGCGGCCACCGTGGCGTGGGCCTTCCAGAACCGCGGCCAGACGGTGCGGCTCTTCTTCGTGCTCCCGATGCGCCCGCTCGTCATGGTCGGGCTCCTCGCGGGCTGGCACGTCCTCTTGCTCATCGCGAAGAGCCCCTCCCCCGAGGGCCTCGTCGCCCCCTTCGGCGCGATGCTCGCGGGTTGGCTCTTGTGCGACGCCTCGCCGCTGCGCCGCTACTTCCTGAAGAAGCGCTTGCGACGCATGCAGCGAGAAATCGACGCGCTGCGCCCGGGGGCACGCCAGGCCATTCGCCGCGCGACCGGCCCCGAATTACGCGTCATTCGCGGGGGCAACGACGATCCGGACAAGCGCGTGCTGCACTGATCGCGGCGCGCCTCACGTGCCGAGTCATGGGCTCGACCAGGCGATGCGCGCTCGATGGCCCGCCTCGATCCCGTGGCGCTTCGCCCATCCCGCGCCGACCTCGAGCACGTAGCGGGCCGGGCAGTCGAAGCCGTAGCTGTCGTCGTTCATCGTCGGCACGTTCTCCTCGATCCCGACGACAAATCCCTCGCGATCGAGGAAGAGCATGTCGAGCGGCAGGCAGGTGTTGCGCATCCAGAAGCTGAGCTTCTCTTCCCGCTCGAACACGAACAGCATGCCGGCGTCCTCTGCGAGCTCGGTGCGGTACATGAGCCCTCGCCGACGATCGACGTCGCGCTCGGCGATCTCGACCGACACGCGCGCGCTCTCGAATTTGACGCTGCCGCGCTCGAGCTCGGGGTTGCCGGTGGGATCGGCCGGGCACCGCGGATCGCTGCCGCTCGGGGCGGCTTGGCGCGCGGTCCTTGCGGTCCTCGGC
>SYFR01000082.1 GCA_005800325.1 Myxococcales bacterium
GAACGCTCACCTGCTCAACAAGCTCGGCGCTGAGGTCCGCATGGCCGGCCCGCGCACCCTCTTGCCGAAGGCGCTCGGCGAGGCCCTCGGCGTCGCCACCTACGATCGGCTCGAGCCGGCGCTCGAGGGCGCGGACGTCGTGATGATGCTACGTATCCAGCAAGAGCGGCTCGGGGGCGCGCTCGTGCCGACGATGCGCGAATACGCGCGGCAGTTCGGGCTCAACCCACGTCGGCTCGCCCTCGCGGCGCCCGACGCGCTCGTGCTGCACCCGGGGCCCATCAACCGTGGCGTCGAGATCGATCCCGAGATCGCCGACGGCCCGGCGAGCGCGATCCTCGATCAGGTCGAGGCGGGCGTCGCGGTACGCATGGCCGTCTTGTGGCAGCTCGCGGCCGAGACGAGCGAGCTCGCGCTCTAACGGGCTGGGTAAGCTCGGCGCTGTGCGGAGTGCGTGGCTGCTTGTGACGGTGCTGGGGTGCGCGCCTGATCGACCGATAGCGATCCATGCGCTGAGCTCAGCCCCAGACACGAAGAGCGCGCCGGTGGCGAGCGGGCGTGCCGCTGCCACACGCGGCGCCACGTGCGGCGTCGGCCCGGCCATTGCTCGATCAAGAGGGACTCGCGCTACTCAAGGTAGCGGCCGGGATCCGTGGCGAGCGCGCGGTCGGCCTGGTCGGCGCCAAGAGCCATCCCGAGCTGCCAAAATTGTGCGACGACGCCTTCACGACGGAAGCGAGTCGCGTCTTCGCTGCGGAAGACATGCCGCCTCCGATCGCCGCGGTCCTCGAGGAGCGCTCACGCGAGCGCGGCAACAACTGGCCATTCGAGCAAGCCGGTATTCCCGCGCTGTTCTTCGGTTCCGGCGAATCCGACGACTACCGCAAGCCGAGTGACTCTGCCGATCGCCTGCACCCGCGCTACTCCGCGTCGAAGCGCGCGACCGACGTCGCATCCCAGCGCACGGCACTGCGGAGCTCGGCGCCCACCTCGGCGTCCGTGGCGACGGCTGCGACCCAGGCGCGCGACGGCTCGATGCGCCTCGCGATCGCCTCGTTGCATTCCCCGCGTGTAATGCGGCTCACGCGCTCGACGTAGCGCGCGTGATAGTCGGCGGGCAGCTTGAGGAGCTCGCGCTCGAGGGTCTGATTCAGGCGCTTCTTCGCCGTGTCGACCTCGAACGCGTACGAGCGGCAGAGGTACTCGCGCGCGAACGACGCCTCCTCTTCCGTCACGCCGTGCCGCTGCCACGCCTCGAGCAGCTCGAGCTCGAGGGCCAGGCACGCGGCCGCGTCCTTCTCCGCGGGCGCCGTCCACATCGTGAAGGCCTCGCGCACGCGGCTCGTCGACAAGCTCGCGGAAGCGCCGTAGGACCAGCCGCGCTTGCTACGGATCTCTTGCATGAGGCGGGACGTGAAGGTGCCCCCGAACGCCGTGTTGCCGACGAGCAGCGCGAGGTGATCCTCATCGTGCGGGTGAGTCCCGAGGAGGCCGATGCCGAGCTTGACCTGCGAGCGCTCCGGCTTGTCGACGACGACGAGCCGCCGCCCAAGCGTGGGCTCGGGCTCGCGCGCGGGATACGGCAGCGCCTCGCCCCGCGGCAGCCCCGCGAGCAAGAGCCGGGCGAGCTCCTCGGCGAGCGCATCGTCGACATCGCCGCCAACCGCGACGATCGCGTTGTCTTGCGTGAAGCCACGGCGGTACGCGCGGACGACGTCTTCACGCCCGATGCTGCGCACGCTCGCGATGCTGCCCGACACGCGCCGGCCGTGCGGATGCCCCGCGAACAGGTTGCGCCGTAGCGCCCGCGACGCGAGGGTCGAGTCGTCGTCACGCGCGGCCACGAGCTCCGCCTCGACCTGCCGCTTGAGCTTCTCGAGCTCGTCGTCCTCGAACACGGGGGTCGCGATCACCTTGCCGACGAGCGCCGCGAGCTCCGGCGCCGAGCGCGCCACCGCCTCGGCTCCGACCGACGACGAGCCGAGCCCGACGCTCACGCCGAACTCCCCGCCGAGGGAATCCACGCGCTCCTCGATGGCCTCGCCCTTCATGCCTTCGGCACCACGGCGCAGCATGCGCCCGACGATGCTGCCGAGCCCCTCGCGGCCCGCCGGATCGTGGGCGCCGCCGGTGCCGAACGCCACGCACATGAAGACGAGCGGGAGATCGCGGCTCGGCTCGACGAGGAGCCTCACGCCGCCTCCTCTTCGTCTGGCTCGTCTTGCTCGTCTGGCTCCCCGAGCTCGCCGGGCGCGACCAGCACGGCCGTGCGCCCGCTCGGCACGAGGTAGCGCTGCGCCGCGCGCGCGAGATCCTCGCGGGTCGTCGTTCGCATCGCCTCGAGGCGCGACATCGACGCGCACGGATCGCCGAGCACGAGCTCCGAGAAGCCGATCTGCTCCGCCTTGCCGCCCACGGTCTGCATCCCTTGCAGCGTCGCGAGCTCGAACCGCATCACGGCGCGCGCGAGCTCCTCTTCGGTCGGTGGCGCGGCGAGCAGCGGCTCGATCACGCGATCGAGCGCCTCGAGCAGCTCGGTCGCCGACACGCCGGCCCGCGCGGTCAGGCCGATGTCGAACAGCGACGGACACACGAAGTTGCCGACCTGGCCGCCGACCTCGGACGCGACCTCGAGCTTCTGCACGAGCTCGCGGTGCGCGCGCGACGCCCGACCCCCGAACAGGATCTCCGCGAGCAGCACGAGCGGCGGATGATCCGCGTCGGCCATCGCCGGGCACTTGTAGCCGACCGCGAGCTTCGCCGTCGCCGTCGGTTGCTCGATGCCGACCCGGCGCTCGGCGGTCTGCGCGGGCTCGGTGCGCTCTTCTTCGCGCGGGATGGTCGCCGCCGCGATGCCGCCGTAGCTCCGCGCGATCCGCTCGAGCACGCGGTCGCGATCGACGTCGCCGACGAGCACGATCGTCGCGTTGTTCGGCGCGTAGTACGTATCGTAAAAGGCGCGGCAATCGGCGGTCCGGAGCCCCTCGATGTCCGCCATCGTGCCGATCGTCGGGAGCCCGTAACCGTGGCGCTCGAACGCCGTGCGGTACAGCAGCTCGCCGACGGTGCCGTCGACGTCGTCGTCCACCGTCTGGAGCCGCTCGTTCGCCACGACCTCCCGCTCGCTCGCGACCTGCTCGTCCCGCAGGACGAGGTGCTGCATCCGCTCGTTCTCGAGATCGATCACGAGGTCGGCCGCCGCGCTCGGGGCGTTGATCATGTAGTACGTCCAGTCGAGGAACGTGGCCGCGTTGCTCTCCGCGCCGACCTCTTCGAGGCGCCGATCGAAGGCTCCGTAC
>SYFR01000083.1 GCA_005800325.1 Myxococcales bacterium
CTTTGAGTCGTCGCCGCGCGTCGCGCTCGCGGTCACGATTTCCGGCGTCGCCGGCGCTGGGGCGAGCGGCTCCCGCGGGCAGCACGCTCCGAGCCCGAGCGCGACGAAGGCGAGGGCCGCGGCGAGCGCGCGCTTGCTCAAAACTGCGCTCCGAGCTTGGCGTTGACGAGATACTGCGTGCCGAGCCCGGTGCCGTCGGCGGCGTCGAACGCGCCGCCCGGAAACAGCACGCCGCCCTCGACGCCGGTCTGCATCAGGAGGCCGGGGGCGAGCGGGATCCGCGCGTCGGCGCCGAGATCGAGCTCGATGCCGAGGTCGTGCGCCGTCTCGTCGCCGCCGTCGTAGCTCGCGTAGTTGCCGAACGCACCGGCGCGGAACGGATCGACGAAGTCCGCCGTGGTCTGCGCGACGACGACGCCGCCCTTCAGATCGAGCCAGCGCCTCGGCCTCACGACGACCGTCGGGTTGACGTAGGAGGCGCCGAAGATCGCCCCCTCGGACGGCAAGAACTCGATGCCCGGCGCCGGTCGAAACGTGATCTCCGGATCCTGCGCCAAGGTGGCGGAGCGCGCCGTCTTCCACGCCAGGACGTGGTCGAAGAGCACGAGGCCCACGTTGTAGTTTTGATCGAAGGTGAAGCGCCGCGAGACGCCGTCGTACGGATCGGCGTCGCCCGACGCGTGGCCGTACTCGAACGCCAGCACGAGATCGCCGAACGCGCGTGGTCCCTCGCCGGAGACGCGCACGACACCGACCTTGGCCGACCCGCCCCAGGCGCGGATGGCCTCCTCTTCGCCGCGCTGCAAGAGCTCGACGTTGCGCAGGTACGTGGTGCGCCCGGTGATGTAGGCGAGCTCCCACTCCGCGAAGAAGAACGCCGCGGCGCCCGGGAGCTTGGCGTTCACCTTTCCCGCGAAATCGATGACGCCGACCTCGAGCTCTTCCGTGAAGTCGGTGAGCCGCTCGAGCGAGCGGGCGTCGCGCTCCTGGTTGCGATAGACGCCATAGAGCCCGACGGTCGCCTGCTTCGTCTCCCACCGCGCCGCCGCGACGAGCTGCATGGCGCGATCGCGGCCGTGCAGCTCCGCCGGATCGTTGAAGGCGCCGTCCGCGCCGCCGAGCTCCTCGGCGGGGGTCACGCCATCGGGGATCTCGCCGACCAGCGACGCGCGCGCGTCCTTGAACACGAGATCGCCCGCGACGGCGAGGACGAGCGGGGTGTCCTCGCCGAGCGGCCGCGTCGCGAACAAGAGCCGCTCGACGAGCGAGCCGCGCCGGTAGTCGCCGAACTGCGTCGCATGATCGCCGTCGTTGGCGAGGATCCCGCTGCCCCAGTGGGCCGCCTGTTGCCCCGCGCGCACGAGCCCGAACGGCAGGCGATATTGCAGATAGAGCTGCCGCGGCTCGACGCCATAGAAGGCGAGCTCAGCGTAGTCGTCCTTGGCCGCGCTCACGTGCGTCGTCGTGTCCCCGAGCGCGATGCCGCGCGGCACGTCCACCTCGGCCACGATCTCGAGGTCCTTCTTGTAGCGAAACACCGGCCGCACGCGGAGCCACTCGTAGAGGTAGAAGCTCTGCCCGAGGGTCGCGCCCGTACCCGGCGCGGCGCCGATGCGCGGCTCGAGCCGAAGGTCCGTCGCGGCGCGAAACCGGAGCTGCGCCTCGCCGTGCAGCTCGAACGACATCGACGTGGGCGTCGCCTGGGTCAGCTGGATGCGACCCGGCTCGAGCACCAAGCGCTCGGCGAACGCGAGCGGCGCCGGGGCCTTTTCGCGATCGTCGCCTGGACCCGCAGCGATTTCGGGCGCGGCCTTCGCGCTGGGTGCCGCGGTCGCGGTCGGTGCCGCGGGGGCCGGAGGTGCGTCGTCGGGCTTCGCGGTGGCGAGGCCAGTCAGCAAGGTCGTTGCGACCGGCAAGAGCAAGGCGTAATGGCGCATGGGCCGAAGGCGCTCCTCTCGGAAAGGGGCGAGGATAGGCCAGCCTCGCGAAATCCCGCGCAATAAATTTCCGCATGTCGAACGCGCCGCCGCCCCCCATCGCTCCCGTCGAGATCGGCGAGCCGCTCACCATCGATGCCCTGTGGCAGGTCGCCGTCGAGCGGCGCACCGTCGTGCTCCGCGACGCCGTGAAGGCGCGCATCGAGGCGTCGCGCGGCGCGATCGAAGCGATCGTGCGAGCGGGAAATCTCGCGCCACCCGTGTACGGCGTGAACACGGGCTTCGGCGCGCTGGCCGAGACGCGCATCGGCGTCGGCGACATCGCGAAGTTGCAGAAAAACCTCGTTCGCAGCCATGCCTGCGGCGTCGGCCCCGAATTGTCCGAGGCCGAGGTGCGTGCGATGATGCTGCTGCGCGCCCAGGTCGTCGCGCTCGGGCACAGCGGCGTGCGCGTCGAGCCCGTGGGGCTGCTCGTCGACATGCTCAATTGCGGCGTGCATCCGCGCATTCCGGCGCAAGGCTCGGTCGGCGCATCGGGGGATCTCGCGCCGCTCGCCCATCTCGCGCTCGCGTTGATCGGCGAGGGCGAGGTTCGCTACGACGGCGAGCTGCTCCCGGCCTCGGTCGGCCTCTCGCGCGCGGGCCTTACGCCGATCGAGCTCGCCGCCAAAGTGGGGCTCGCGCTCATCAACGGCACGCAATACATGACCGCGCTCGGGGCGCTCGCCCTGCGCCGCGCTCGTGAGCTGTGCGTGGTCGCCGACATCGCGGGCGCCGCGTGCGTCGAGGCGCTCAAGGGCTCGGAGCGCCCGTTCGACGATCGCCTGATGCAGGTGCGGCCGCACCCCGGGCAGCGCGCCGTCGCGGCCAACATGCGGCTGCTGCTCGCCGACAGCGCCATCATGGAGAGCCACGCCGAGTGCGGCAAAGTCCAGGACCCCTACTCGCTGCGCTGCATCCCGCAGGTCCACGGCGCGAGCCGCGACGCGCTCGCCTGGGCCCTCGCGACGCTCGAGCGCGAGCTCAACAGCGTCACCGACAACCCGACCGTGTTCCTCACCGAAGGCGGCGCCGACATCGTGAGCGGCGGCAACTTCCACGGGCAGCCGATCGCGCTCGCGCTGGATCTCGCGGCGATCGCCGCGGCCGAGCTCGCCAACATCAGCGAGCGCCGCGTCGAGCAGCTCGTGAACCCCGCGCTCTCGACCGGCCTCACGCCCTTCCTCGCGCCCAACAGCGGCCTCTGCTCCGGCTTCATGATCGCGCAGGTGGCGAGCGCCTCGCTCGTCTCGGAGAACAAGGTGCTCTGCCACCCCGCGAGCGTCGACTCGATCCCCTCGAGCGCGAACCGCGAAGATCACGTCAGCATGGGCAGCATCGGCGCGCGCAAGCTCGTCCAGGTGGTCGACAACGTCACGCTGTCACTCGCTATCGAGCTGCTCGCGGCGATGCAGGGCCTCGATCAGCGCGCGCCCCTCGAGCCGAGCCGCGGGGTCGCGGCGACCCGTCGCGCCGTGCGCGCCCTCGTGCCGACGCTCGTCGACGACCGCCCGCTCTACCGCGACTTCGCGACCGTCCGCGCGCTCCTCGAGAGCGGCGAGCTGCGCCGGGCGGTCGAGGCCGAGGTCGGCCCGCTCGCGTGAGTTTTGCCTGCCACGGGACTAAGATCCACGCGATGAAGCGATCCGTACGTCCTCGACGCGGCGCGGGCTCGGGACTCCCGGCGCGCGCGGCCGCGGCCATGGCAACCGCCTCTCTCGGCGCGGTGCTGCTCGGCGTTTCCGGCGCAGTGCTGCTCGGC
>SYFR01000084.1 GCA_005800325.1 Myxococcales bacterium
AGGCCACTGCTTCGCCCAGATCGCCTTTATGGCCTTCCAAGTGCAGATAGTCGCTCATCCGCAACGGCTGGCCTGAGGAAGCTGATGGATACCAAAGCGACACGCGCGCAGCCTCGCCCGAAGCGAGCGCGACCGCGAGGCCGCACGCGGCGGCACCAAGCCCGTGCGCCCGGCGAAGCGCGAGAGCTCGCGTGCGCTTCAGCGGCAATGGCAACGCCCTGCCCCACGCCATCACGTCGCCTCCTTCGTGCGCATCGCTTTTCCGCAGCCCTTGCAGAAGCGCGCGTCGTCGTCGTTCTTCGCGCCGCACGCGCCACACCGTGGCCGCACCTGCCCCGCCGCCCTGGGCGACGCTTTGCCGGATTTTCCGCGCTTTTCCGGCGCCGCCTCCCCCTTGCCAGCCTGGTCCTTGCCAGCCTGGTCCTTGCCAGCCTGGTCCTTGCCAGTCTGGTCCTTGCCAGCCTGTTCCTTGCCAGTCTGGTCCTTGCCAGTCTGGTCCTTGCCAGCCTGGTCCTTGCCAGCCTGTTCCTTGCCAGTCTGGTCCTTGCCAGCCTGTTCCTTGCCAGTCTGGTCCTTGCCAGCCTCGACCTCGGCGAGCCGCCGCTGCACGAGCGCCTCCACCCGTGCCCGCTGCGGCCGCGCGCCTTCGTCGATTCGGCTCAAGAGGCGCTTGGCCTCCGCGCGATAGCGGGCATGGAGCGCGGCAAAGTCGTCCTCGGCGAGCTTGCCCACCGAGCGCTCGAACTCGATGTCTTTGATGGCGCGCAGCACGGCGCGTTTCTGTTCTTCCTCCGCCGACGGAGCGCCGAGCGCGAAGGCGTCCTCGCTCGAGAGCGCGGTCTCACCGACGAGCGCGCGCACGCTGGTCCAGAAGGTCCCGATCGCCGCCGCCAGCGCCGCACCCGCAAGCACGAGCACGCCCGCGCTCGGGCCGTAGAGCTTTCCCGCGACGAGCATCGCCGCGATGACGATGAGCGGCACGCCGACCGTCGCGTGTTGCCGCGCCGCCGCGACGACGGCGCGCAGGGGATCGTAGTCGCCCGGGTGCGCCTCGCGCGCCTCGCCGCCAAGCGCTGCCGCGTCATCGCCGCGCGCCTCGCCGCCAAGCGCTGCCGCGTCATCGCCGCGCGCCTCGCGCACCACCTCGTCGTCGCCGGTCACGGGCGCCTCGCTCGACGTCGACTCGTCGTCACCGCTTGGCACGCCGTTCGTCACGCGTCCTCGTCGAGATCGCGCAGCTCTTGGTCGAGCTTGTCGTCGAGCGCATCGCGCGCTGCGCTCGGGGGCGCGCCCGTCGAGGGTGCCAGGGCCGGCGAACGGCGGCGCACGAAGCGGACCACGAGGTACGCGCCCAGGACGAGCGCGACGAGCGGCACACCCCAGAGCGCGCGCGCGCCGCCCTTATCGACCTGCACCAGCACCGCATCGAGCCCGTGCTTGTCGGCGTACGCCCGCACGATCGCGTCGATGCTCTTCCCGGTCGCGAGCTCCCCGCGCAATTCATCGCGCTTCTGATCCGCCCAGCCGCAGGTGCACGTCGCCAGGGCCTCGTGTGGGCACGTGCCGCAGTCGCACAAGAGCTGCTGAAAGAGCGCCTTTTCTTGCGGCGACACGAGGCTCACGCTGCCCTCGCGCCGCATCTCGTGCTGCTGCGCGTACGCCTTGCTCGGCATGACGGCGAGCATCACGCTCAACATGATCATCATCCCCGCCATCCCGAGCACGCGCACGTAGCCGAACACGCCGACCTCGTGAGCCGCGGCCTCCGGCCACATCGCCACGAGCGCGCCGAGGATGAGGATCGCGACGCCCAGCCACACGAAGGACACGAGCGGGTTCACGTGCACGACGAAGCTCGCCGCCTTGGTCTGCGGGTTCACCATGCCGATGATGACGTAGAGGTCATTCTCGGCCGTCATGTGACGGGCGACCTCGGTCGAAGGCTGATCCGGCGACGCCTTGTAGATGAAGCGCGAGGGATGCACCGCGCCCACCGGGGCCCCGTCGCGCGCCACGTCGAGGTCCGCGAAGATGATCTGCTTCTCGTGATCGACCTCGCGTCGCGTGCCGCGGTAGGTGAGCTCGTACTCACCGACCACCATGCTCTCCCCCGGCAAGAGCGTCGCCTCGCGATCGGTGCCCCACGAGCGGCCGACGAAGCCGAAGAACATCACCGCGATGCCGACGTGCACGATGTACCCGCCGTAGCGACGCCGCGATTTAGCGACCAGTCGGCCGAGCGCGGTCGTGAGGCTCTCGGGCTTGTTGAGGCGCCGCGCCGCGACGCCGCGCTGAAACTCCTGCGCGACGACGGCGATGTTGTACGCGACCAGCATCGTCGTGAGGAGCGGCAGCTTCCCGTTGATCGCGCTCAGCGTGCGCCACAAGACGCCGTCGTTGAGCGGAGCGATCTCGACGAACGCCGGGTAGCCCAGGCGCCGCCCGAGCGTGAGGTGCAGCGCGCCCACGAGGGCGGCGGCGGCCACGGGCACGACGAAGCCCTTGTAGAAGAGCGCCTTGCTCGTCTTGCGCCAGCCGAGGAGCGGAGCCGTGCCCATCAGGAAAATGAGCAAGAGCCCGATGTGCGGAACGAACGCGTTGTAGAAGGTCGGGCCCACCGTCGCCGTGTGCCCGAACGCCGCCTCGCTCACCTTGGGCCACAGCGTCGCGAGCGCGACGAACAGCATGAAGACGATGAGCGCCCAGTTATTGAGCAAGAAGGCGAACTCTCGACTCAGCCAGGAGTCGAAGACCCCCTCGCTCCGCAGCTGCGCGCGCCGCATGACGATGAGCGCCGTGCACGCGACGACGATCACGATCATGTAGCCGAGGAACCAGGTGCCGATGCTCGATTGCGCGAACGAGTGCACGCTGGCGATGAGCCCCGAGCGCGTGAGGAACGTGCCGAAGTAGGTGAGGAAGAACGTCCCGCAGATGAGCACCAGGTTCCAGAGCTTCAGCATGCCGCGCCGCTCTTGAATCATCACCGAGTGCACGAAGGCGCTCGCGGTGAGCCACGGCAGAAACGCCGCGTTCTCCACCGGATCCCACGCCCAGTAGCCGCCCCAACCGAGCTCTTCGTACGCCCACAACATGCCGAGCGCGTTGCCGATGGCGAGAAAGAGCCAGGAGAAGAGCATCCATTTCCGCGACGCGATGATCCACTCGTTGTCGAGCCTCCCGGAGGCGAGCGCGGCGATCGCGAAGCTGAACGGGACGACCGAGCTCGTGAAGCCGATGTAGAGGCTCGGCGGGTGGATGATCATGTAGAAGTTGCGCAGCTGGTAGTTGAGGCCCGCGCCGTCGGGCGGCGCCCCCGATACCAGCGTGCGAAACGGGTTCGCCGCGAACAACATCAGCGCCGCGAGGAACACGAGCACGCTCATCTGCGTCGCGATGACGTACGGCTGAAGCTCCCGGTACCGGCCGCGCAGCCACACGACGCACGCGCCGCTGAAGGCCGCGGTCAAGAACAGCCACCACAAGAGCGAGCCGTCCTGGCCGCCCCAGAGCGCGGCGACGAGCCAGGCCGTCGTCATCGTGCGGTCGCTGTAGCGCGACACGTAATCGAGCCGAAAATCGTGCGTGACGAACGCGTAGGCGAGCACCAAGACGGCGAGCCCGACGAGCGCCACCGTCCCGTAGGCCCCGGTGCGCGCGGCCTGCAACAAGCGCGGGCGCCCGCCACCCGCCGCGAGCGCCACCGCGAGCGTGTACGCGGCGGCAACCAGGATCGCGCACAGCGCGACGGTTCCGAACTCGGGGAGCGTGTTCCACATGCTGGGTGCGGCACACCCTACAAGAGGTTCCCCGCCCGAGCCACCGCACAGCGGCCGCGCGCCTCGTCGCCACATCGCGGTTGTCGCTAACCGGCGGAAGCGGATAGACCTCGGGCGGAGGCTTCACAGTGACGAAGACGACACTCGGGTGGGCGCTCGCGCTTGGCACGGCTGGCATCGGCATGGCTGGCCTCGGCGTCGTCGGCATCGGCGCGTGCAGCGAAGACGCGGCCACCGCGGCGGGCGCGGGCGGCCATCCCGGCTCGGGAGGC
>SYFR01000085.1 GCA_005800325.1 Myxococcales bacterium
CTACATGGCGCCGGAGCAGGCGCGCGGCGAGGGCATCGATCATCGCGCCGATCTCTATGCCTGCGGCGTGTTGCTCTTCGAGCTGCTCACCGGGCGGCTGCCCTTCAACGCCGATTCGCCGAACGAGCTCGCGATCCTGCACATCGTCGAGCCCGCGCCGGACCCGCGTCGCTTCGTCCCGGCGCGCGCGCTTCCCGATGAGCTTGTCAATGTGCTCCTGCGTGCGCTCGCGAAGCAGCCGTCGGCGCGCCACGAGACCGCTCGGGAGATGGCCGCGGCCCTCCGCGCCTCGGTTGCGCCGGGGCAACCGGCGCGGAAGAAGGACGAGCCGAGCGCAACGTGCGCCACGTGCGGCGCCTTCAACGCGCCGACGCAGCGCTTCTGCGGCGACTGCGGAAATACGCTCGCGCCCGGACGCCCATCTCCTCTCCCCGCGACGCCTCCGAGCGCCGCGGAACCGCAGGAATTGCCCTTCGTGGCGAGGGAGCGCGAGCTCGCTTGGCTCCTGGAGCTCAGGGCGGCTTCGACGGGCGAGCTCACGGCCGCTTGCATCGTCGCGCCGCTCGGACACGGCAAGACCCGCCTCTTGACGGCGTTCGCGAGGCACGCCGATGAGCAAGGCGACCTCGTCGTCTCCATCGCTCCCGACCCGTGGCATGCCCAGGTCGCGTGCTACGCGCTCCGGCAAGCCGTGATGAAGCTCGCCGGCATCGAGAGCGCCGAAGAGCTCGGGGCATCGGCGCGCGGGCGCACGGCCCATGAGCGCGCTGGCCTCGCCCTGCTCTTCGGCGGACCGCGGCAAACCGTGCCCCCGAGCGGGCGGCGCTGGACCGACAAGCCGCCGTCCTCCCGCCTGCCGACCGAGCAGCGCGACGTGCTCGCCGCGGCCCTAAGGTGGGCGCTGAACGTCGCGAGCAGGAGGATCATCCACGGCCGCGTCGTCCTGCTCATCGACGACGTCGATCTCGTCGACGGCGCGAGCCGCAACGCCTTCGCCGATCTCCTCGCGAGCCCGACCGAGATGCCCGCGCTGCTCATCGGCGCGTCGAACCCGGGCTCCGAGCCCGAGTGGCCCACCGCCGGGCGCCTCGTGCTCGACGGGATCCCGTGCGACGTCGGCTCCGAGCTCCTCCGCACGCACACGACGCCGACCTCGAGGTCGAGCGCGCCTTCGCTCGCAGCGCGCGGACCGAAGCGAGTCTCGCCGCTGCACGTCTTCGAGCTCGTGCGCTTCCGCCAGGAGGGAGGCAAGGCGGCACCCGAGGCTGTGCTGGATCTCATCGCGCTTCGCATCCAGCGCCTCGGCTCTCCCGCGCGCCAGACGCTCCAGGCGCTCGCGGTGCTCGGGGACGAAGCCCGCGCAAGCGAGGTCGCCGCGCTCTTGCCGGACGTGACGGACGTCGACTCCGAGCTCCTCGCCTTGCGCCGGCGCGGCATGGTGCACCTCGATCGCGGCGCCCACCGCGTTGCCCATCCGCTGGTTCGCGAGGTCGCGCTCTCCTCGATCCCGCGCGCCACGCGGCAACAGCTCCACTCGCTCGCACGCCGCGGCGCCGAGGATGCGGCCACGCTCCCCCGCGAGGCGCAGGCGCTCCATGCCGTGCGAGCCGGAGACTCCTTCGACGCGCTCATGCTGCTCGAGCGCCTTGCCGAAGAAGCCGGCGCACGCGGCGACGCCGACGGCCGCGTGCATGCGCTCCGCCTCGCCGTTGGAGTCGCGGTCGACGAGCTCAGCCGCGGCAACCTCGACGAGCCCGAGACGGCGCTGCTGCTCTTCTCCGGCAAGCTCGGAGACGCCCTCTGCCACGCGGGTCGCTCGCACGAGGCCGTCGGTGTCCTTCGCGAGGCGCTCGGGGCAGCTCCGCCCAACGCCATCGAGCGCGCCCGCTTGCTCGCGTCGCTGGCGCGCGCCTCACGTCAAGAGGGGGAGCTCGAGACCTCGCGGCGTCACCTCGACGAAGCGCTGCGGCTCTCCTGCACGCAGTCCGGCTCGGTGTTGTTCGAGTCCCTGGTCGCGCTGCGCCAGAGCTGGAGCACTTAGGTTCGCGGCGCTCGTTGCTGGAGAAGCTCTGATTCGCCGCGTGAGGCTCGCGCCAGTCGCGCGTCGTTGCAGGTCGTCGCGCGGAGCCTTGCGGCGCGTGCCGACGAGTGGCATTCGTCGATCGTGCGCTCGCGCCCCTCGGCCCCTCCGCGAAAGGTCGGACGCCCGCTCGGCAGCTTCACGCAACACCACCGCATGAGCGAGCTCATGCGCCTCTTGCACCAGCACCCGGGCGGCGTCACCGCGGCCGAGGTCGCCGCTCATCTCGGCGTCACCATCCGCTCCGCGCGACGCTACCTCGAAGAGGTCCGCACCGATCTCGAGGCGGGTTCGACGGAAGACGGCGGCAAGCGCTGGCGGATCCCCGCGATCGATCTTCCTCGTCGGCTGTCGGTGCGCCGCACGCAGGCCTACGCGCTCCTCGCGGCGCGCCCGCTGTTCGAGGCGCTGCGCGGGTCGGCCATCCACCAGGAGCTGGATCTCGCCGCCGAAGAGCTCGTCGGGGTGGCACGGAGGGCAGGCCGCGGCCCCAACGCCGGCGTCAGCGACGCCCGCCTCGAGCAACGCTTTCGCTATGTGCCGTTCGCGCCGATCGACTACGGGCCTCGCAGCGCCGAGCTCGACGATCTGTTTCACGCCGTCGCGGATCTGCGCCCCATCGCGTGCCAGTTCCCGGGAGAGACCGGCGCGCTCGAGCGCCTCGTGCTCCATCCGTACGCGCTCGTCCTCTTCAAAGAGGCGATCTACGTCGTCGCGCGCGACGAGGGGCGCGGCACCGTGCGCGTGCTCGAGCTCGACCACGTCCGCGAGACGCGGGTGTCGCCGAGCGGACGCTTCGAGCTGCCCGACGACTTCTCGCTCGAGGATTATGTGCAGGGACAGTTCGGCCTCTGGCGCGCCGAGGGACCGCTTACGAGCGTGGTCATCGACTTCGATGCGCGCGTGGCCGCTGCCCTGACGCGGCGGCGATTTCACCCGTCGCAGCGGCTCGAGCCGCTCGCGGACGGAACGCTGCGCATGCACCTCGCGCTCGGCGACCTCCGCGAGGTCGCTCCGTGGGTGCTCGGCTTCGGTGCGCTCGCGACCGTGCGTGAGCCACCGTCCTTGCGCGATGCGGTGCGCGGCGCCCTCGCAGACGCGATCGCCCGCTACGACGCGCCTTCGAGCGCCCCGGCGGTGACGGCACCGAAGGCTCGCGCTACTCGGACGCTACGTGCGGCTCGGGGACGGTGCGGAAGCGGTGGTAGTAGCTGAGCACCTTGAGCACGTAGCCCTGCGTCTCGGCGTAAGGCGGAATGCCGCGGTGCCGAACGACCGCGCCCTCGCCGGCGTTGTAGGCCGCGATCGTCAGCTCGAGATCGCCGTTGAAGAGATTGGCCAGGATCCTGAGGTAGCGCGTGCCCGCGAGGATGTTGAGGCGCGGCTCGAAGGAGTCACGGATCTGCATGCGCAGCGCGGTCTCGGGCATGAGCTGCATGAGGCCCTGCGCGCCGGCGCTCGAGACGGCCTTCGGATCGTAGTCGCTCTCTACCTTGATCACCGCGCGCACGAGCTCGACCGGGATTTGATAGAGCGTCGCCGCCTCGCGAATGTGCGCGTCGTAGCGGCTGAAGCGCTCCACCGAGCGGTCGGATGGCGGCACCGGCGTGACGTTGGGCCGCGCCCTCCGCTTGCCCTCGCGTGAGCGCAGGTAGAGCTTGCCGCCCGGCTTCCGCACGTTGGAGAAGTGCATGACGCCGTCTTTGTCGGTGTGCGAGTAGATGTCGGCCTCGGCACGGAGGGGTGCGGTCAGGCCGACGGCGAGCGTGGCCAAGATCGCCGCGCTGCGTGTTCGCGTCCACGACGGGAAACCTGCTGCCATCGCGCGACATGTTAGTCCGGCCGCGACGACGTGGCCTCGCAAATTGACACGCGCCAAGCTCGCGGCGTGCGGCGCGCGGCATGCATCGAGGAGCCCGAACGCCATGGAGATCTGGCGCATCGCCCTGCTCGCCACGTTGGTAATTTTGGTCGCGCTGGTGCTGGCGCGCGTGCGCCCGAGTCCACGCGCGATGCGGTCCCGCTCGACCCACCGAGACCGCCGCGCGCCAGGTGCCGGGTACGACGTCGGCGTCCCGCGCCCGCCGAGCCGCGAGCGCTACCGCGGCCAGAAGGTCGTCGGCAGGCCGCGCCCAACCGAGAGCGCGAGCACGTCCATCAGGCCTGCGACGGTGACGTGCACGAGCAGCCCCAGGTAGATGCTGCGCGTCTTCATCGCGAGCGAGCCGAGCGCGACGCCGGCGATGAACGCGACGGACGACTCGAGGTAGGGCTTGCCGTAGTGAATCATCACGTACGGGACGCACATCGCGAAGATTGCGCCGCCACCGAAGCTACGGCGAAGGGGCGCGAGCATGAAGCCGCGGAAGAAGACCTCGAGCGCGAAGAACTGCGCCACGTAGAGGAGCTCCCACACGAGCAGATCGAGCCATGACCGCGACGCGCCCTCGTAGAACGGGTAGTAGCTCGCGAACTCCGGCGACCGCGAGACGACGAACACGAGCGGAAGCACCACGGCCAAGCATGAGGCGTAAATCCACGCGTGCTCTACGAGGCCCTTCGCGCGCAGCCCCATGTCGAGCAGGCTGTCCTTGGGGAACAGGAGCTTCCACGCGGCGAGCGGCACGACGACGTAGCCGAGCACGCGCGTGAACGACCACCACGCGTAGCCATAGAGCTCCGCGTAGAAGCGGGTGTCGATGTGCGCGCCGATGGCACCTCCGCCCGCCGCGAGCTCGATGAGCGCCGGCCTTACGAACGCCGTGAAGAACCGGTGTCCGCCGTAGTACTCGAGCGCGGTGAGCACGAAGGCCGCGACAGCGAACATCGCCCACGGGCGCGCGTCGTCGTGCCCCGAGAGGCGCAGCTGCATGCGGTGCTCGGTCGCCTCGTGGTCGAGCTCTCGCCAAGTCCTCCGGAACACGAGCCACAGCACCGGGGCGACGGCGAGGTACGCGAAGATGGGCAGCGCCATCTTGAGCGTGGCGCCCGGCACGCCCGCGAGCCATGGCAGGTCGAGGTGGTGGGATGGGCTCACGGTGGACCCGCTCAGGTCGAGCCGCGCATCGCGATCGCGGCGGTGAGGCGCGCGAGCGTGAGCTCCCGCCCGAGCAGCTCCATCACGTCGAACAACCCCGGAGAGAAGGTTCGCCCCGTGAGCGCCACGCGCGCCGGTTGCGCGACGGCGCCGAGCCCGAGCCCCTTGCCCTCGGCCCAGACCTTCACGGCCTCTTCCATCGTCGCCGCGGCGAAGGGCTCGACCGCGCGCAAGAGCTCGGCGAGCCCCACGAGCACGTCGGCCTTCTCGCCCGCGAGAAACTTCGCCTTGGCCGCGGGGTCCATCGTGGGCGACGACGAGAAGAGCCAGTCGACGCTCTCGGCGGCCTCGACGAAGGTGTGCGCTCGGGGCCGCACCACGCCGAGCACGCGCCGCAGCTTCGCCTCGTCCGCGCTGCCGTAACGCCGCTCGATGAAGGGCAGCACGCTCGCCACGTAGTCGTCGTCGCTCATGAGAGCCGGCGTCTTGAGGTGATCGTAGGCGACCGCGGCGAGCTTCTGCGCGTCGAAGCGGCCGTCGGACCGCGTGCAGCGCGCCCAAGCGAATTTTTGCTTCAAGTCCTCGAGCGAGAAGATCTCTTCGTTCTCGTACGACCAGCCGAAGCGCGCGAGGTAGTTGAGCAAGCCGCCCGGTGAGAGCCCCGCCTCGCGGTATTCGCCCACGCTGACCGCGCCGTGACGCTTGCTCAGCTTGTCGCCGCCCTTGCCGAGCATCATCGGAAAATGCCCAAATTGCGGGGGCGTTTCGCCGAGCGCCCGATAGACGAGCAGCTGAACCGGCGTGTTGATCATGTGGTCGCGGCCGCGCCCGACGACCGAGATCTTCATCGTGACGTCGTCGACGACGCAGCCGAAGTTGTAGAGCGGGATCCCATCGGAGCGCACGAGGACGACGTCCTGGATCGTGTCGTTCGGGACCCGCTGCTCGCCGAACACTAGGTCGGTCCAGCCCGTGTGCCCTTCGGTCGGCGCGCGCAGCCGGATGACGTACGGGCGATCCTTCGGCCACTCGGACGGCGCCTTGTCGCGCCACCACCCGGGGTAACGAAACTGCGCCTTCGGATCGGCGGCCCGGAGCGACTCGCGCTCGCGGTCGAGCTCTTCCTTGGTCGCGTAGCAGCGGTACGCCGTCCCCGCGGCCACCATGCGCTCGGCGTGCGCGCGATAGAGGTCGAGGCGATCCATCTGGCGATACGGGCCGTACGGTCCGCCGAGATCCGGCCCCTCGTCCCACGAGAGCCCGAGCCACGCGAGCTCGCGCAGGATGATCGCCTCGTTCTCGGGAGTGCTCCGCTCGCGATCGGTGTC
>SYFR01000086.1 GCA_005800325.1 Myxococcales bacterium
ACTGAGCTAAGGTGGCGTCGGTCTCCAGCGAAGGGAAACCGGCCCGCGGTGTTTACGATCGTCGGGGCCCGCGGGGCAAGGGCTTTCCGGGGGGCGCTTGCGGGGAGCGCTCTCGGGGGCGGATGGCGCAGCGGCGCGCGTGACCGGAGGGAGCCGCGGGATCAGCAACGGCGGCGCGGCGGAGGCGGCGCGGCGGAGGCGGCGCGGCGGAGGCAGCGTGAGCTCGTCAGCGGGCCGCGAGCTCGAGCAGCGCGGCGGCGACGGCCTCGGGCTCGGTCCAGTGCATCATATGGCCGGCGTTCGGCAGCTCCACGCGCGAGGCCGGCGATGGCAGCGCGGCGAGGCGCTCCTCGAGGTCCATCGGCTGATAGCCATTCTCGCCGCCGCCGAAGACCAGCACCGGGCAGCGGATCTCGCGCAAGAAGCACGCGAAGTGAGGTAGCTGAAAGGGCGTGGGCGAGGTCGTCCGGTGCAGCGGATCGAAGGCCCAGGCGAGGGTTCCATCGGCGCGGCGCACGGTGAGGTGCGGGACGCGCGAGCAGAGGACGTCGAGCGCGACGTGCGGGTGATTCTGCTGTAGGCGGCGCAGGGCGTCATCGACCGAGGCGAGCGGCTTCGGCGCGCGCTCCGCCGCGAGATCGTCGAGCCAGGTGCGCATGCGAAAGAGGCTCATCTCGGTGGGCATCGATGGGGGGCCGAGCCCCTCGAGCAGCGCGAGCCGGGCGACGCGCTCGGGACGGCTGCCGGCGTAGAGGCACGCGATGGTCCCGCCCATCGAGTGGCCCGCGAGGATGAGGCGCGAGGGTGCGAGCGAGCGTACGAGCGCGTCGACGTCGGCGACGTAGTCGGGAAAGTGGTAGTAGCCGCCGACGCCGACCCGGTCGCACTCTCCGAAGCCGCGAAGATCGGGCGCGAGCACCTCGTGCCCCGCGCGGGCGAGCGGCCCGGCCACGAGATCCCACGATTTTCCGGCGTCGAGGAAGCCATGCAAGAGCAGCACGGTGCTGCCCGTCGCGGGGGCGCCGTTGGCGACGAAGCGGTGCACGCGGAGAGTGAGACCGCGGGCGCCGGGGTGAGCTTCGGTGTGGATCGTGAGGGTCACGGCGGTAGGGCGAGCGGGAAGATGCGCGGCGCGCGAGTCACGTCACCGTGACGGGCTCGCCGGTCGCTCGAGGCCCGACGAGCCAAATACGAGGCGCTCTTTCACCGAGCGCTCCCACGCCGCTTGCCCGGGCCCGAGCCCGACGTGGCAGGTCTTGCAGCGGAGGCGATCGCCGTTCGCCTCGACGAACTTCGTGGTCATGACGTCGTGCATCCACTCTTGCGCGAGCGCGGCGTCCCGCGGCGCGCCGAGGATGCGAAGCTTCGCGTGGCCCTCGGGGTCGACGTGGCAGCTCTTGCACGCGACGCGACCTCCTTCCGCGAGCGAGCCATGCTCGGCCGAGAATTTCAGCCCGGCGATGAAGGTCGCGCTCATCCAGCGCGCCGTCCGCTTGTTGTCGGTCCACGCGGGATAGTCGTACTTCTTGGGGTCCTTCGGATCTTCCGCGTGGCAATGATTGCAGTCGGATGCGCCCACGGCCTTCATCAAGTACGCCATGGTCAAGAAGCGCTGCTGATCGCATTTTGCGCCGCGCAGGAGCCCCGTGTACGTGCCGGCCGCGATCGCGTCCTTGTAGGTGCCGTCCGAGTTCTTCTCACAGATTTCGTCCCCCGGGGGCACGAGCCCGGTCCAACCAGGATCGAGCCCAGGTGGCGCCGCTTCGTCGCGCGCGCCGCCGCCCGCGGTGGTCGTGACGGGCGGCTCGGCACCCTGCACGCGCGCGCTCGCTGTCGAGGTCGCGGCGATCGGCCGGGGCGCCGCGGAGGGCGGAGGCGCGCCGTGGACGCACGCGGTGACGCCAGAGGCGAGCATGACCACGAGCGCGACGGACGGGGAGGACGTCACGCGTACGGCGAGGCGCGTAGGCATCCGGCGACTCTACACCGAGGGCGAGGGCACAAGCACCGAAGCGCGAGGCACCGAATCGACCACGGTCAGCACACTACGCGAGACGCAGCGGCCAGGTCATGCGCTCGAGGTCGGGGCGTACGCGGGCGAGCTCGGCGCGGAGCGTGGTCATCGAGCTACGGTCACGAGGCGCGGCGCGCAGGCACCGTGTGAGCCACTGCGCCAGCGGTGCATGCTCGCGCGATTGGGCGAGCTGCGCGACGGGCGGCGGCGAGCCGTCGTGCGTGATGTGCGCCGAGATGACCGCGACGTCGCTCTGGCCATCGAAGAGCGTGAGCCCCGTCAGCATCTCGTAGGCCAAGCACCCGAGGGCGTAGGCGTCGGCGGCGCGTGCCGGCAGCTCCTGCGCGCTTCCGGCCGCGGTCTCCCAGATCTCCGGCGCGCCGTAGCACAAGGTCGCGCACCCTGGACGCAGGACGCGCCCCGCGAGCCCGAAGTCCACGAGCACGGGCTCCTCCGTGCGGTCGCGCAGGATGGTGTTCGACGGCTTCACGTCGAGGTGCGCGATGCCGGCCGCGTGCATCGCCTCGAGGCCCGCCATCACGCCGTCGATCACGCGAAGCGCGAGGGGCATCGTGACGTCGTTCGAGGCGAGCAGCCGTTCACAGTTCATGCCCTCGACGAGCTCCATCACGAGGATGGGCTTCGGCTTCGCGCCGGCGTCGAAGGTGACGAAAGAGGCCACGTTCTTGTGCTCGGGGATCGCGAGCAGCGCGCCCGCCTCTTCGCGAAAGAGCTTGAGGAACTCGGCCTCGCTCATGGTGCGCGCGGCGGTGACGTCGTACTCGGGCACCTTGAGCGCGAACCGCTGCGCGTCCTTGTCGTGGCGATCTTCGGCGCGCGTGACGACGAACACCGAGCCGACGTTGCCGCCGCCGAGGGCGTGCACGACGTAGAAACCGCCGATGATGCGCCGCGATGGGAGCCAGTTCGGGAGCTCCACGTCGCGCATGCGCGTGTGGCGCGGCGGCAGGCTTCCGCGCGCGGCCTGAAGCGACGCGAGGCGCGGCATGATCTGCGTCACGAGCTGCGCGAGCGCGACGGGCAGCGCCACGTCGGCGCCGCGGACGGTGGCCGTCACCGCGTCGAGCAGCTCGCCCGCGTCCTTGCCGCGCACGGCCGCCTCGACGGCGTGCGCGAGGGCGCGGCGCCTCGGAGTGAGCACGCGGCTCTGCGTCTCGATCTCGGCGGCGCGACGC
>SYFR01000087.1 GCA_005800325.1 Myxococcales bacterium
GATCGCGCCGGTGAGCACGATCAGCAGAATGTCGGAGAGCTTGTGACGACGCGTGCGCTGCACGCGCGGGTCAGGCAGAGCGTCGAAGTAGGTGAGCCACGTGGGTCGCGCCATGGCCTCTGCAAAGAGCAGATCCGAGCGGCGATGGACACCGCTTGCCGAGCATGCCGTGTCGATTGGTCAACCGCACACAAAACCACAAAGTGCGATCTGTCCGATGATGCGCCGGCCCTGCAGAGCACCGGAGGAACCTGTGCCGGGCGGAAGGCTGCGTGCTAGTATCGACGCGTGCAGGTCGTGTTGCGCAAGCTCGGGCGCGGCGGGCGGACCATCTCGGGTCGGCTGGTGCGGGCTCCGCGCAAGGGCTCCGTGATCGTGATCGAGTTCAGCGACGGCATGCACGAGTACGTGACGACCCCGGTCCGGCGCGTGCTCAAGCTGGCGCCCGGCGAGGTGTTCTACATCGAGACGATGAACTCGCGGTATCGC
Source organism: Myxococcales bacterium (assembly GCA_005800325.1). Classification (GTDB taxonomy): domain Bacteria; phylum Myxococcota_A; class Polyangia; order Polyangiales; family Polyangiaceae; genus SYFR01. The sequence goes on from SYFR01000087.1 coordinate 490, forward strand.
CTCGAGGTGCGGACCCGCGAGGTCGCGTTCGACGACGCGATGGGCAGCTCGACGACCTGAAGCCAAGCGGCGTGACGAGCGCCGTGCGCGGTCTCCGTACCTACTCGTCGCTGGCGGCTCGGGCCGATCGATGGAAGCTCATTCGCCGGGCAGCGTGAGCTCTTCGCGCAACGCGGCTGCCTCCGGGCCGGGCTCCATGTGTGTCGTCGTCTTCTCCGGCCCGTGCGGGTCGGCCTTCGCGGCGCCGTCTTTCCGCGGCTTCGCGGGCGGGGGAAAGAGGTTCGGGGCGCCGGCAGAGGGCGCCTCGGCGACGAGCTTCCAGCCGCCCTTTAGATTCTCCCAACGCTGAACCACCGTGGTCGCGCGCATCACGGTCTCGTCGAGCCGGTGCCAGCTGACGCTCAGCTCCACCTCGGCTTCGTTTTCGCTCGCGAGCTGCATGCCGAGAAGCTCGAGGTCGACGACGCGAATGTCGCGTCCCCACGGGCGGTGGCGGCGTGAGAACTCGGCCTGCGCCTCGGTGGCGACGTTGGCGCCCGCGACATCCATGCGGCCGAAGCGCGTCGCCATGTTCAGCTCGTACGCCGCGTTGCCGAGCCGCTCGGCCGAGGTCGGCGGCGCGAGGCAGCCAGAAACGAAGACGCCCGAGGCGAGCGAGCAAACGAGTGTCCACCAGCGCATGCGCACGCGTTAGGTGGGCTCGCGCGGGCGGGCCAAGTATTCGGCGCTCAGAACGCGCCGGCGGCGAGAAAGTAGGGCTGTCCGCCGTCGACGCGGCCGGCGCTGAAGCCGAACGCGTAGCCGAGCCGCAGCGTCAGATCGAAGACGTAGCCGAGGGTCGCCCCGAACCAGAGCTCGGCGCCGGCGCCCGTGTGCAAATCGGGGCTGTCGATGAGGCCCCCGTTTTCGCCGAAGCGCACCGCGCGAAAATCGAACGCGTCGAACGCCCCGCCGTAATCGACGAAGAGGTTCCCATCGACGCGCCGCAAGTAGAAGGGGAGCGTCGACGGTCCGCGGTCCGGAACCGCGAGCGGCAGTCGATACTCGGCCGTCTCGAGCACGAAGGTCGCACCCTTGAACGCGCTCGGCGGGTAGCCGCGCAAGACGAAGCTGCCGGCGCTGGCACCGTTCAAGAGCGTGTCGAGGAGGTCGACGTTCTCCAGGTTGTAGCCGCCCACGAAATAGATGCCGCGGCGCGAGTAGCTGCCGGTCGAGATCGCGCCGGCGCTGCGCAAGGCGAGGACGTGGTTCTTGTGCCACGGCATGGGTACGAAGCCGACGGCGTTGTAGCTCGCCGAGTAGAACGACTCGGTCGAGCCGGTGTGTTGATCCGCGGCGTCGAGGGAGAGCGACAGCGCGTAGCCGCGAGCCGAGCCCGGCGCCCCGAGGCCGCCCTCGGTGCGCGAGAGCGTGTAGCCGAGGCGCACCGTGCCGAGGAACCCCCGCAACGGCTGGAGCGTTGTCGCTGCATAAGGGTCGGGCCCGATGCTGGCGACGGGCAGCTCGGCGTCGAGCACGCTCGCGGTGTAGCCGAGGCTCAGGCTCTGCGATGCGAACTCGCTCGGCAGGCGGTACGAGAGCGACGAGCTGACGTTGTAACTTCTCTCGATGTACGAGGGGTTCTGGTCCGCGATGCGGTAGTCGGTGCGGGGCGCGACGCGATTGCTGACACCCACGCCGAGGTCGACCGGGAGCCGCCCGTAGTCGTAGTCGAGCGAGAACTGCGGCAGCGGCGCGGAGGTGTCGGCGATCGCCGCGAACGCGAAGGCGTGGTGCCCGGCGATGTCCGCGCCCGCGGCACGCAAGGTGAGGGCGTTGGTGCCGAAGCTGCCAGGCGCGTACGTGAACGTGTACGCGTGGGGCCGGAGCGTCGTCCATGGGTCGTAGCGGTGCTTGCGCGTCGGCACGCTCGGTGCGCGGGGGCTCGCGCTCGCGCGATCGGTCGGTGCCGGCAACGCCTCGAGGAAGCGCTCTTCTGCGAGCGGGATCGCGAAGAGGTCGTAGCCCTCGTGCGTGTACCCGACGTACACGAGTCGACGCCCATCTGGGCTCGGCGCAGGCATCGCCGCGAGCGTGCGCACGTTCGTCACCTGGGCGACCGCGCCGGTCGCGAGGGTGAGCGCATAGATGTTGAAGATCCCCGTCCGGTCGGACGAGAAATAGAGCCGCGTCCCGTCCGGCGACCCCGCCGGCTCGAGATCGAGCGCGCGATCGCGGGTGAGCTCGCGCACCTCGCCGGTCGCGACCTCGACGAGGTGGAGATCGCGAAACCCCCCCTTTTTCCAGGCGCTGTACGCGACGAAGCGACCATCGGGCGAGAAGCGCGGCGTGTACGCTTGGTCGAACGGGTCGCGCGGTGCGACGAGGGTGCGGACGCGACCGAGCTCTCCCGTCGGGAGAATTTCCGCCCGCGAGAGGGTCGTCGTGCCCCGGTCGTTCGTCGTGAACACCACCTCGTCGTCGTGGGCGCCGACGCTCGGAGCGGTGGCGCGCAGCCCGGTCGTGAGACGCTCGCGCGCGGGCTCGCTTCCCTCGGGCGCGACGTGCCCATGAGCGAGCCGAAACAGATCGGTGCGCCGGTAAATTTGCCGATACGGCACCGCGCTCGAGAACCACAGGTTGCCCTTGCCGTCGAACGCGACTGGGCCGTCGCCGGCGGCGCGCGCGACGAGGCGGGCCTCGCCCTTCGGTGTCGTGCCGTCGAGCTCGAGCTCGTAGAGCCCGGCGCGCTGGTCGAAATCGTCGCGGAAATACACGATGCGATCGCGCGACGCTCCGCGGTCGGCCCGCGGTGCGAATGACGGGTAGAACGCGTGGCGCCCGTGCCGCGTGAGCCGGGCACCTTCGCGCAGACCGCGCCTCCGGACCGCAGCGAGCTCTGCGCGATAGCGAGTCACGAGCTCGCCGGTGAAGCCGCGATAGAGCTCTTCGTAGGTGCGTCCGGTCTGGCGGCGGATCGCCCGGTTGATCCCCCACGGGACCAACGTCGCTCCGTAGTCCGAGGCGACGGCGGCCAGCGCGTCGCGACCGTAGATCTCCGAGATGAAATGCAAGAAGCGCGAGCCGTAGAGGTACCAGAGGTTTCCTTGCGGCCACCGCTGCGCGTTGTTCGAGAATTGGTCGAGGCGCGCGACGTTGTCGGCGATGACGTCCGCGCGAAGGTACGCATCGAAGAGCGACGAGCGGATGCGTCCCGCGCTCGTGAAGGCGCTCTCGGCGACGACCGCGAGCCCCTCGAGGAACCACCGCGGCTGCGCCTGATTCGGGGCGAGCGTCTTACCGAGCAGCACGTTGAGCAGCGCCGGCACCCCCGAGATGTTGTCGGTGTGCAGGATGTGCGTGTACTCGTGCGTCATCAGGCCGAGGTACCAGTCGTCGTAGTCGTGCAGCGGCGACAGATCGGCGGGCGCCGTCACGAACAGGCGCACGGCGTTGAAGGGCACCGGCGTCGCCGAGCCGTTCGCGCTGTCGGTCACGTCGGTGAGCGCGACGTGCGTCGGTGCGTCCGGCGCGTGTCCGAGCGGCACCGCCAAGGTCGCGTGGATCGACTCGCACAGGCGCGCGACCTCGTCGGCGATCGGCTCGAGCTTCTTGTCGTAGTGGATGCGAAAGTGCGCCGTCTCGATCGTCCACCAGTCGAGCGCTGGGTCGCCGCCCGCGCGCGCACGCGACGACGCAAGGAGGGCCGCCAGGAAGATCGCGAGGCCGACGAGCGCGCCGAGGTACGGCTGCGCGCCACCGCGGTGCACGCCGAGCCGGCTCACATGTCGTCGTAGAAGATCGGCTCGCGGTTGCGCACGTAGCGGTAGACGAGCTGCCGCCCGTCCGACGGGATCCGCGTGACGCGGGCGCCGAACCCCGGCTCCGACTCGCCGCTGCGCGTGTCACGCGTCCACTGCACGACGCCGTCGGCCTCGAACTCGAGATCGCCGGGCATGAGGATTCGCAGCGACACGGCCGCGCCGACTGGCGGGACCTGATAGGTCGCGACGAACACGCCGCCGTGGTCGATGACGTCGTTGCCGGCGAGGCCCTTGTAGAAGTTCGAACCGGAGTGCGCGCCGAGCTCGACGTCGTAGCGACGCGGGCCAGCCTTGGTCGCGGTCGCGGGTTGCGCACTGGCCGCGGGAGCCTGGGCTGCGGGAGCGTGCGCCGCTTGCTTCGCTGCGGGAGCCTGCGCCGCTTGCTTCGCTGCGGGCGCCTGCGCCGCTTGCTTCGCTGCGGGAGCCTGCGCTGCTTGCTTCGCTGCGGGAGCCTGCGCTGCGTGAGCCTGGGCCGCGTGAGCCTGTGCCGCGGGAGCCTGCGCCGCGGGAGCCTGCGCCGCGGGAGCCTGCGCCGCGGGAGC
>SYFR01000088.1 GCA_005800325.1 Myxococcales bacterium
CGCCAGCCCGACCGGCCCCGGGTTCATGCCGACGACGAGAACTTCTTTCGCGCCTGGACCGTACGTCTCGAGGTAGCGCGCGTGCGGCTTCCACGCGTAGGACAGCGGGTTATAGACGTACGCGACCGGAGCCGCGAACGAGAGGCGATCGACCTCGCTCGAGAGCGTGCGCGAGATGTCGAGCAGCGGGGTCTTCTTCGCCATCGGCGCGCGACCGTGCCGACGAGAGCGAGAGCCGTCAACTGCGGCGCGGGCGGGGTGGCTTGCGCGGCGTGCGCGGCGTCTTCGCGGCCAAGGACCGTCGCTCGAGCCTAGCGACGACGTACGAGGCGCGTGCCTTGGCGAGCGCCTTGCGGACCTCGCGTCCGAGCCCGGGGTCCTGCGAGAGTCGCTCGCGCCAGGCTTCGCGGGCTGCTTCCCAGGCGCTCGGCTCGACGCCGTTGTTCGCGAGCCACGCGAGCTCGCCGCCCGGTCCCGCGCGCTCGATGCCGATCTTCGCCTGTGCGTACCGCTCGAGGGGCCAGCCGCCAGCGTCGTCGATCGCTGCGCCCGCCGCCGTGCCGCGCGCTTCCCGCGCCCGTCGGAGCGCCGCGGTGAGCGCGTTCGCGAGCGTTCGGTCGCCCTTCGCAGCCTCTTCGGCGAGGCGAGCGCGCTGCGACTCATCGTTTCGTCGCCAGCGAAGCTCGTCGATGCCGAATCGCTCGAGCACGACGTTGAGCGGCGAGCCGTCGCTCCAAAGCGCGAGCTTGATGTTCGCGTAGAGCTCGAGGTCAAGCGGCTCGGCGTCGCGGGCGTTCGATGCCGGCTCGGGCGTTGGCGCGCGCGGCCGCTCGGGGACCACGGATGCGGTGATCGCGCTCGTCGCTTCGAGCCCAACGAGCCTCGGCATCGGCGTGAAGGCGGGAGGAGCGCTCGGACCGAGCGGTGCTTCGTAGCCTGCGGAGAGCGCGATCGGCGGCGCATCCGGTGCGGCAATCCAAGGGGGGCTCGGTGACGCGGAGCCGTGCGCCGGCGGGAGCGCCTGCGGCGTCGCCTCCGGTGCGGCGATCCAGGCGGGATCGGGTGACGCGAAGCTCTCGGCAGGCCGAAGCGCCCGCGGCGACGCCGCGTGCCCCGGCTCCATGGCTGCGGTGAGCAGTGTGCTGGCGACCCACTGCTCGAGGTCGAGCGCAGCCGTGCGAACGGGGGCCGTCATCGTCGGCGCTCGGGCGAGCTCGTCGTTGAGCCAAGCGTCGAGCGTCGCGGCTTCGGTCGGCGGCTGGGCGAGCTCCGTCGCGAGCCACGCGTCGAGTGTCGCGGCCGCGGACGCGACGGCATCGGTGGCGTGGCGCTCACGCGCGCTTGGCGAAGCGCTCCCGTCGTGCGCAACAGCGAGGTCGCGGCCGAGCGCGGACGCCAACCAGGCTTCGAGCGCTTCCGACTCGCGCGCGGAGGAGTCCTGCCTCGGCGCCCGCTGCGTCCCAGGCTCTGGCTCGAGCTCCGGCTCAAGCTCTGGCTCGAGCTCTGGCTCGAGCTCTGGCTCAAGCTCTGGCTCGAGCTCTGGCTCGAGCTCTGGCAGAAGCTCGGGCTCGAGCTCTGGCAGAAGCTCGGGCTGCCTCTGCGTCCCTGGCTCAGGCTCGAGCTCCGGCTCGATGAAGTCGGAGGGATCGACGGTCTCGTCCACCGTCATTTCGTCCTCGACGCCGTCCCCATCGGGCTCGTCGCCGCGACCATCCTCAGCCATCGCCGCGATTATCGTTCCGCAGTCGGCAAGCACCACGCGTCGCGAGACCCCGTGTCGCGCGCGGAGGTGCAGGGCCCCTCGTCGCCGGCGCGCGGGCGCTCGCGCCAATCGCATCGCGCCGCGGAAATGCCGTGGTAAAAGTCGTCGAGTATGGCGGGCGCAGATCCGGCGACGGACTTTGAAGCATGGGCGAGCTTGGCGGCACGCCTCAGGGAGCGCCCCTCGAGCGAGCGAGCGAGGCTCCTGCACGAGCTCGGCCTCACGCCCACCTGGGACGGCATTCACGAGGCGTGGTCGCGCGCGCTGAACGACGACATCGTCAACCGGCGCATGGAGCGGCCGAATCGGTATCTCGAGATCTGCGCGGCCGAGCAGCGCGCTCGAGCTTCGGCTCCGGGCGATTTTCGCGAGGCCTTGATGCCGGCCGCTTCGCCGCCGGTGCCCGTGCCGGCGCAGAGCCAGACGCTGCCGATCGGGGCCTTCGGGGCGGCGCTCCCCGCGCCAGCCGCCGACTTTCGCGCGTCGCTGCTGCCGCGGACCGCGATCTCCGCTCCCGTCGCGGGGCAGGAGCAGACGCTCACGAACCTCGACGCCGGCGGGATCCTCGCCTCGGCCAACGCCGCGACGGGGCTCGTCGAAGGCTGGCCGGTGGAACGATGGGCCGAGCACTGTGCGGCGCTCGCGCGCGCCGCGTCCTGGAAGGAGGCCGAGGCGCGCTGGGTGGAGCTCGGCGTCGAGAACCCTGCCGACCGCGCGTGGGTGGAATCGAAATGGGCAGCGCGCCTCGCGGCCGCCCCGCAGCTCTACGAGCGCTTCCGTGTCGTCGTGAGCCGCGGTTGACGACGATCCGGGATCGCTCACGGCGACCGAGCGGATGCACGCGCCGCGCGGCTTGCTAGTGTTGCGAGTCAGCGGTCCGCCGCGTGAAGCGAAGCGAGCTTCACTCGCGCCGCGAGCTCCTCGAGTCGCTACCCTTCACGACGCGGATCACGGTCGGCGCGACGCCGCGGACTTTTGTGGCGCAACCTGTCGTTTCCGCTTGATTGATGACCCTCGCGCCCGTATCGAGAGCCCGCAAACCTCCGCCCACCCGCTCGCAGATCATGACTCTCGAACTGTCCCACGTCAGAAACATCGGCATCAGCGCGCACATCGACTCGGGGAAGACGACCCTGACCGAGCGCATCTTGTTCTTCACCAAGCGAATCCACGCGATTCACGACGTGAAGGGCAAGGACGGCGTCGGCGCGAAGATGGACTCGATGGAGCTCGAGCGCGAGCGCGGCATCACCATCCAGTCGGCCGCGACG
>SYFR01000089.1 GCA_005800325.1 Myxococcales bacterium
AACATGTCGACCCCGAAGCCAATCGCGAGCAAGAGATCGCGCGGCGTCCCGACTCCCATCAAGTAGCGCGGGCGCTTTCCGTCGACCTGGTGCGCGACCTCGGCGAGCGTCTCGTGCATGCGCTCGATCGGCTCGCCCACCGAGAAACCGCCAAGCGCGAGCCCCTCGAACGGCAGCTCCGCGAGCTCTTCGGCGTGGGCGATGCGCCGCCCCGCATCGACTCCGCCCTGCACGATGCCGAACAGCGCCTGCGCCTTCGGGCCCTCGCGCTCGTCCGCATCGCGGCGCGCGGCGAGCGCACGCTTCGCCCACGCCGTCGTCCTTCGGCACGCGGCCTCGACGACGCTCCGCGAAGCGCCCCCGGGCGGACACACGTCGAGCTGCATCTGGATGTCTGCGCCAAGCAGCCGCTGCAACCGCACGGCTTCCTCCGGGGTCAAGCGCAAGCGCCGACCGTCGAGGTGCGAGCGAAAGACGTAGCCCTCCTCGTCGCATTTGCAGTTGGCGGCCAGCGAGAAGGCCTGAAATCCCCCCGAGTCCGTCAGCATCGCGTGCGGCCAATGGCTGAACCCATGCAGCCCGCCGAGCGCCGCGACCAACGAAGCGCCCGGCCGCAGCCAGAGGTGGTAGGTGTTGCCAAGCACGACCCGCGCCCCGGTCGCACGCACCTCGTCCGGGCTCAGCCCCTTGACGCTGCCCTGCGTGCCCACCGGCATGAACGTCGGCGTCGGCACGTCGCCGTGCGGTGTCGCAAGCACGCCGGCTCGCGCGTGCCCCTCGGTCGCATCGACGTGGAACGTCACGCTCATCCCGGCTCGCTCCTCCCGTCGCGCGCATCGCGGCACGGCAAGAACATCGCGTCGCCGTACGAGTAGAAGCGATACTCCTCGGCGATCGCCGCCTCGTAGGCGCTGCGCACGCGCGACCGCGAGCCGAAGGCGTACACGAGCGCGAGCAGGGTCGAGCGCGGAAGGTGAAAGTTCGTGACGAGCTGATCGACCACCTGGAAGCGGTACCCCGGCTGAATGAGCAGGCGCGTCTCTGCGCGCTCGACGGCGCGCACGCACCCTGGCCGCTCGGGATCGCTCGCGCTCTCGAGCGAGCGCACCGCCGTCGTGCCGACCGCGACCACCTTGCCGCCTCGCGCCCTCGCTGCCGCGATGCGCCCCGCCGTCGGCGCGCCGATCGAAAACTCCTCGGCGTGCATCGGGTGCCGGTCGAGGTCGTCCACCCCCACGGGGCGAAACGTGCCCGGCCCCACGTGCAAGGTCACGCTCGCGACCTCGACGCCGCGCGCCTCGATGGCAAGGACGAGCTCGCGATCGAAGTGCAGCCCCGCGGTCGGCGCCGCGACCGCTCCGGCGACGCGCGCGAACACGGTCTGATACCGCTCCCTATCGGCTGGCTCGACCTCGCGTCCGAGGTACGGCGGCAACGGCATCTGCCCCACCCGCAGGATCGCCTCGTCGACGCCGCCGCCCTTCGCCTCGAGCCGCACGGTCGCGAGCCCCTCGTCGTTGCGCGCGGCGAGCACGCACGCGGTGAGCCGCTCGTCGATTCCGATGCTCGCGCCGACGCGCAGCGGCTTTCCGCTCTTCACGAGCGCGAGCCACTCCTCGGCCTCTCGACTCTCGGCGCGCACGCACCGCACGAGCAACAGCTCGATGCGCCCGCCCGTCGCCTTCTGACCGAAGAGGCGCGCGGGCAAGACGCGCGTGTCGTTGACGACGAGCAAGCTCCCGGGCTCGAGCAGCGCCGGCAAGTCGCGTACGCCGGCATGGCGAAGCTCCTCCCCGACGACCAGCATGCGAGCCGCGCTGCGCTCGGCGAGCGGCCGCCGCGCGATAAGCCGCTCGGGCAGCTCGTAGTCGAGGAGGTCGGTGCGCACGGCACGCTCGTAGCCCGTAAAATCCGCGGTTCGCTAGAAAAAAGCGGCAAGGCGGCGCGCGCCGTCCGCTGCCAGGTTGTTTCGCCTACGGCTTCGAGCCCGCAATGAAGTCCACGAGCTTGCCAATCACCCGCTCGCCAACGAATCCGGGAGTCGCGTACTCCGCAGGGCCGGGCTTGCCGGTCCCGTTCACGAACAAGTGATTGGCGCCTGGAATCGTGGCCAGCTCGACGTGGTCCACACCGGTCAACCCCGTTTCCCAGACCGCGAGGTCCTCTTCGGTGACCTGGTAGTCACGCTCAACACGGAGGATCAGGACGGGTTTGCCTAGTTTCTTCACCATGGCGACGCCATCCCGAGAGGCCCAGTCTTGCCAATAGGCCCCTGGCGCTCCGACCAGCTTACCCGTCCCAAGTTGCCTGCCTTGAGGAGCTCTACGGCTCGTTCACTACGAAGAACACGGCGGTGGGCCGCTGTTCCGGATCGCTGCGCGTTGCCATGGGCCGGTGCATCGTACCGTGAGGACGAAGGGCTCGCTGCGGAGTCGTCTGCGACGCTCCGTGAGCCTTGAATTTCGCGTCCCGCAACGCGGTCGGACGATTCAGCCCGGATCTTTGATGCCGAGCCGCACCATCTTGCGCCAGAGCGTGGTCGTGCTGATGGCGAGGGTCTCGGCGGCGCGCTCGCGGCTGCCGTCGACCTCGTGCAGCACGGCCTCGATCGCCTGCCGCTCGGCGTCCTCGACCACCGCCGAGAGCGTGCGCGGCGACGGCGACGTCCGCTGCAGCGGCGCGTCGACCTGCACGAGATCGTCGAGCGTGATCGTGTCGTCGTGAGCGAAGGCCACCGCCTGCGCGACGAGGTTCTCGACCTCGCGCACGTTGCCCGGAAAGTCATGCGCCATCATCATTTCGACCACGCCGTCGGCGGGATGCACGTTCTTGCCGTGGCGCTTGTTGTACTTCGCCACGAAGTGCTCGATGAGCAGCGGGATGTCCTCGCGTCGCTCGCGC
>SYFR01000090.1 GCA_005800325.1 Myxococcales bacterium
CGACGGCGCGCGGTCGACGGCGTCGTCACCGAGCGGGCGCGCGGCCACGGCGATGGTGCGCCGCCCGTCGCTCGCGAGCGCGTGGTGGTAGAGCCACTCGAGCTCGCGGCCGAGCGCCGAGGTCGACAGCACCGCGAACGGGGCGCCGACGCCACGCTCGTCCCATGTCGCGCCGCCCGGGGCGAGCGCGGGCGCGGGCGTGCGCCGCCAGCTGAGCCCGTCGTCGGAGCGCGCCTCGCCGATCGCCGTCGTGCCCTGGTGCGCGGCCTCGTAGAACAGGTGCAGTGCGCCGTCCGCGAGCGCGACCACCGACGGGCTCGAGGGCACCATTCCCTCGTCCCAGCCCGCCTCGGAGATCCCCAATACCGGCGGCCCCGCGGCGCGCGCGAACGCCACGCCATCGTCGCTCGTCGCGAGCGCGATCCCGGCGCCGGTCGCGTAGTAGAGCCGCCACTCTGCGCCCACGCGCACGAGGCTCGGCTGCGCGATCCACGCTTGTCCCAGGGAGGCGTCTGCCGCGAGCACGACCTCGCCGAGGCGCGAAAACGAGCGGCCATCCTCTGCCAGGTAGCGAACGATGGCGGTCGTCGGGGCGAGCGGGTCGGGCTCGTCCGCGCCGATCACGTGCGACTCGGCGGCATACGCCGCGACGGGGAGCGTGCGCGGATCGCCGTCGCGATCGACCACGCTGACGTCGCGCGAGAACGCGGCGCTGTTTCGCAGCGCGTAAGGGGCGACGCGATCGTTCTTCAGCTCCTCGCGCCGAAGCTCGCGAAACGGCCCCGCCGCCGCGTGCGCCGCGTCGCGGTCGCCGCCGCCCGTGTCGGCGAGCGTGCCGCAGCCCGCTTGGCTCACGGCCAGCGCAGAGAGACGGAGCGCAGAGACACAGAGCGCAGAGAGACACCGCGCACCGAGAGCGCCGCGCCGCCGCCGACTTGCGTAGTTGCGCGCCATCAGAAGTCCACCGAGAGCGCCGCGCCGCCGCCGACTTGCGTGCCGCTCACGCGATAATCGCCCGTGAGATCCGCGGGACTGGCCTTCACGGTCGCGCGCTCGGGCAGGAGCGCGACGAGCCCGTGCACATCGAGCCTCGCGGTGCCGGGCAGCTCCGCGCTCACGCGATGGAGGGCGAGGCCGGCGCCGAAGGTGACGACGTGGCGATCGGCGTCGAGGTAGCTCGTGCTTCCGCGCTGCTCGGGCACGGGGCTCGCCTCGAAGGCGTAGCCGGCGCGCACCAAGGCCTCGAAGAGCGGGACGCGCTCGCCGTGCACCTCACGATCGCGCGGCCCGAGCGCGACCCTCCACTCGGCGCCGAGGCGGGGCACGAGCCGATCGCGAAAGCCCGGCGGCAGCACCTTCGTCGGCGCTGGCTTCGCGGGCAGCTCGACCGGCGTTCCCGGCGGCGCATCGACGTCGAGCTCGGCGACGATCTGCGCGGTCGGGCTCTCGTAGCCGCTCCACGCGACGTAGGCGAGCTCGAGATCGAGCGTCAGGTGCGCGATTCGCTGGACGCTCATGGCGAGGCTCAGCTGCTCGGGCGTAAACGAGCTCTTCGTGCGCGCCTCGAGCGCGTACAAGAGCGGCACCTCGATGCCGGCGAAGTCGACGATGCCCTCGAGGCGCGCGTCGAGCGCGAGATCGAGCTGGCTCTTGCCGCGATAGGTGACGGCCAGCGCACCCAAGCCGGGCATTTTCGCGCGCACGCCCGCGAGCGGAAAGCGCACGGCCGTGAGCTCCGCGTCGACGGTGTGCTCGAGCGCGGAGTCGAACGGGCGCACGAGCTCGGCGCGGCCGCGGATCCCGAAGCTGCCGCGCGTCGCGGAGAGGTAGCCGATGCCGCCGCCCACCGCGAGCCAAGGCAGCGGCCGGACGGCGAGGTTCGCGGCCAGGAACAAGAGCTGCTGGCGCGTGTCATAGAGCTCCCAGCGCGGCGCCTCTTGGCGGCGGGCCTTCAAGTAGCTGAGGCCGTCGTCGGGCAGGTGAAGGGTGACGCCGAACGCCACCGGCACGCCGCCGATGCGGCCGGGGACGACCGCGCCCGCGCCGAGCCCGTGCACCGCCTCGACGCCGTTGTCGGCGCCGTTCGTGAGGAGCTGTTGCGTGAAATAGGCATAGCCGGCCGAGAGCGAGATCCCGTCGGCGAAGGCGAGGCCCGCGGGGTTGTAGTAACCCGCGGAGAAGTCGGTCGCGTCGGCCCCTACGGCACCGGCCATCGCGCTCGAGCGCGCACCGAGCCCGAACGTGTCGGGGACGCCGGCGCGTGCCTGCGGGGCGACCAACGCACAGGAGAGCGCGCAGAGAAACGCACCGCAGAGTGCACTGACAGCTGGGGTCATAGCGAGCAGCAGCGGCGCCCGCCCGCGGCCGGCGGGAGCTTCGCGCCGCTCGCCGGTGGTTCCGTTCGGGGTGAGCCGCGCCACCTCAAAACCTCGCTTTCGCCGCGATGCCGGCCGCGATGACCGCGCCGTGGGTCGCGACCGTGCCGTCGAAGTCCGCCCCCGCGGCGCGCGATTTCTCGTGACGGCGGGCGTGCAAGAGCGAGAGCTGCACGAAGCCGTCGAAGGACAGCGGCGCGAGCGGCGCGAGGCGAACTCCGTAGCCGGCGGCGACGACGCTGCGGTGGTGGTCGTAGAGGCTCTGCTTGCCGCTCTGCTCGGGAGCGGGGCTCGGTGAGAACCCATAGCCGGCGCGCAGCGCGAGCTCGGTCCCGCGCGCCAAGGCGAAGGTGCGCTCGGCGCCGACGCGCGACACGACCACGCCGGAATAGTCGGGCGCGAGTGGCACGGGCGCTCCGCAGTCGCCCGCGTCCTCGGCGTCCTCGCAGCGCACCGTCGCCTCGGCGGGTCCGGGATACGCCGGCCAGTGCTCGTAGGTGGCGCCGAGCGCGACGGTCCATGGGCCGGCGACGCGGGCGACCTCGAGCGCGAGCTGTGCCGGATCGTACTGTGCGACGCCGGCGACGTGGAGCGGCGGGATCGTGAGATCGCCAAGATTTTCGGCCTCGATGACGACGTTGAAGCGTCCGACGAGCTCGCCTCGAAAGGTGACGCCCACGCGATAGCGGCCCTCGTGAAGGTCCAGGCTCGCGCCGACGACGGGCGCGTAGCTCGCGACCAGGGTGTCCTCGACGACGGTGCCGATCCTTCCGGTGGCGTCGGTGGCGACGAGGACCGAGCCGTCGAGCGCGGCCATCGCCATGAAGCCGCCGCCCACGCGCACCCCATAGCCGACGTCGACGCCCACGCCGCCCTGCACCGCGACGCTCGCGACGCGATCGGCGAGCGGGAGCTGCGGCACCTCCGGATAGAGGATGCGTCCGCGCACGACGACGTCGAGCGGGGTCACGAAGCCGAGGCCCACGACCACGCGCTCGCGCAGGGCGCCGCCGAACGGCAGCGGGATGACGGCGCCGATCGTCGAGGCGCGAAACGACGGCGCGGCGAGCTCACCCGGCTGCATGGGCCCTTCGACGAACAGCGAGAACTGCGCGCCCTCGAGGCCGAGCTCGAGCGCCGTGTCTTTCGCGAGCGCGAGCAGCGCCGGATTTTGATACACGGCGTCGGCGCCCTCGGCAGAGGCCGCGCCCGTCGCCGCCATCGCCGCGGAGCGGGCACCGAAGCCGAAGACGTGCTGCGGCGAGGCGTGTGCACGCCGAGGAGCGCCGGCGAGGCACACGCAAGACGCGATGCCAACGAGCCCTGCGAGCGAGCGCCTCACGCCCATCGCGCCGCCATAGCGCGGCCCGCCGCCGAGCAGAAGCGCTTGCGCAGCCCGGTACGGAGCCGCGCGTGCAGCCCACTGTGCAGCCGAGTGTGCAGCCGAGTGTGCAGCCGAGTGTGCAGCCCGGTGTGGACCGCCCAG
>SYFR01000091.1 GCA_005800325.1 Myxococcales bacterium
CGTCACTGAGCCAGCGTCACTGAGCCAGCGTCACTGAGCCAGCGTCACTGAGCCAGCGTCACTGAGCCAGCGTCACTGAGCCAGCGTCACTGAGCCAGCGTCACTGAGCCAGCGTCACTGAGCCAGCGTCACCTGGCGCGCCCGACGGCGACCGTGACGTTGTCGCCACCACCGCCCGCCAAGGCCGCGCTCAAGAGGCGCGTCGCGAGCTGTTCGGATGCGCCCGAGCCCGCGAGGATCGTCGCCGCGCGCTCGCGCGTGACGTAGTTGCTGAGCCCGTCGCTGCAGACGAGGATGCGGTCGCCTGGCAAGAGCTCGAGACGCATCACCTCGACCGTGGGCTCCTCTTCCGCGTGCACGCCGAGCGCGTTGCAGAGCGCGTTGTCGAGCTCGGCCGCCTCGGCTTCCTCCGCGCCGGATTCGCGCGCGAGCTGGCCCAAGGTGTGATCGCGCGTGAGCTGACGAAGCCGCGTGCCGCGCTGCAGGTAGCAGCGGCTGTCGCCGACGTGCGCGACGTAGAGCGTCGTGCCGAGCACGAGCGCGACCGTGAGCGTCGTGCCCATCGGCCCCTCGGGACCGGCCACGTCGCGGACGCGCCGGTGGGCCCGCAGGAACGCCTCGCGCAGCACCTCGAGGATGCGCCCGTCTGCGCCTTCGGTGCCCGGCTGCGCATCCCAGAGATGGTTCCACAGGTGGCGCGTGACCGCGTTCACGGCCCGCGCGCTCGCGACCTCTCCGCACGGGAGCCCGGCGATGCCGTCGGCGACCGCGAGCATCAGCGCCTCGCGATCCGTTCGCCGCTCGCCCGTGCGCGAGGACGACCGCGCCCCCGGAGGCGCGAGCCAGCACACGAGGAACTGGTCCTCGTTGTGGTCGCGCACGAGCCCGCGGTGGGTCGCGCCCTCCGCGTCGAACGCGAAGCCGCCGGGGGCGATCGCGCTCTTCTCGGTGGGCGGGCCGAGCTCGCGAGCGCGGGTGGAGGGAGTGGTCAGCGTATCCGCGCCGTATTGGAGTGCCATCGGGCAGACGGCCATCGCAAGCGACGTGCCGCAATGCGTGGCGCACTCCCGCAGGGTTACGACAGCATCGCGAGGCAACGTGCCCCATTCGCTCGCCCGCCGCGGCAATGCGCCCCGCGCGACGCGACTCGCCGCCGCCGCGGGCGTGTCGCCGCAGGCGATGACAAGCGCGACGTGAGTCAATACCGTGTGCGTTCGCCAGCAATCACGGGGGAAGGACGCGACCGCGTCGCACGAGCCGATCCCGATGGCCTACGACATCGACAACCTCGACCACCGCGACCCCGCAACGCTCGCGCGCGCGGCGGACTGGGTGCGGCGCGTCCTCAAGCCGTGGCACCGCGCGGAGGTGCGCGGTCTCGAGCGCATCCCCGAGGGCGCCGCGCTCTACGTCGGCAACCACAGCGGCGGCCCGTACTCGGGCGACACGTTCATCTTCTGCGCCGAGGCGCTCGCCGCGCACGGGCTCAGTGCTGTGCCCTACGCCCTCGCGCACGAGGTGTTCTTGCGCGCCCCTGGCCTCCGGCAGCTCTTGTCACCGCTCGGCGCCGTGCGCGCCAGCCACGACAACGCGCTCCGCGTCTTTCGCGGCGGAGGCAAGGTGCTCGTCTACCCAGGGGGAGAGCTCGACTCGCTGCGCCCGTTTCGCCAGCGCGATCGCGTCGTGTTCGGCGAGCGCCGCGGCTACATCCGCCTCGCGCTGCGGGCCGGCGTGCCGATCGTGCCGGTGGTCGCCGCGGGCGCGCACGCGACGCTCGTGGTGCTCGACGACATGCGCTGGCTGGCGCGGGCGCTCGGCACCGATCGTTGGCTGCGGCTCAAGGCGCTGCCCATCGCGCTGAGCGTTCCGTGGGGACTCACCATCGGCTACGTGCCGCCGTATTTGCCGCTCCCGTCGCGCATGCTCATCGAGGTGCTCGAGCCGATCCGCTTCGACGAGAGCGCCGAGGCCGCGGACGACGAGAGCGTCGTCGTCGCCTGCGACGCGCGCGTACGCGAGCTCATGCAGGCGACCTTGACGCGCCTCGCGAGCGAGCGCCGCCAGCGCTGACGACGGCACCCCGATGGGTAGCTGTGGCGGAATTGCGACGACGCCCGGCGGCGCTCATCCCGCGTCGTGCACCACGATCGGCGCACCGCGCTCGAGGCCGAGACCCTCGGCGGCGCTCTGCTCGGCCCGCGCGATCTCGACGACGCCGAAGGAGTTGACGAGCGCGAGATATTCCCCGGGCTTCGCATCTCCGTAGGTCGCGCGCATCCCGAGCTCGTGGCCGCCGGCGCGCACGCGCGGATGCTTCATGCCCGCGAGCAGCGCTTCGTCGATGTTGCTGATGAGGTTGCCGAAGTGGTCGACGGCGATGACGACTCCGCTCACGCGGCCCTCGAGCACCTGAGGGTCGTCGACCCACGACGGCACGATGCTCTCGACGGGCGGGCCGACGTCCTCTGCGCGCAGGCGGTGGCTCGCGAGCTCGGCCGCGATCGGGGCGAGGATGTCACGCCCGTGAAAGGTGCGGCTGATGCGCCGGGTGAGGACACCGATGTTGTCGAAGCATCGACTCGAGACGCGAAAGACCCGCGCGCCCGCGCATCCGGCGAGCACCGGCGCGAGCAGCCCATTGTCGGGGGCGACAAAGAAGTGGCGCTCGGCCGTGGCGACGAGGATGTCGCGCTCGGTGCCGACGCCCGGATCGACGACCGCGACGTGCACCGTCCCGTCCGGGAAATATCGGAAACTACGGCTCAGCCAGAAGCCCGCCTCGGCGGGGAAATACACGCTCGTCTCGTGCGTCAGATCGACGATGGTGGCGCCTTCGAAGCGCCGCAAAATAGCGCCCTTCATCGTCGCGACGTACGGCCCCTTGTGTCCGAAGTCCGTCGTGAGCGTGACGACCCCCGAAGCTCGAACTGCGTCGCTCATCATGCGAGCCTAGTCGCCGCCCGCCGCGCGCCGCAATCCCGCGCTCCCGGTGCGCGAAGTGCGGACAGCTTCAATGGCGCTGGCTCAAGCCACGGGCCGCCGCGGCTCGTCGGTGCGTCGACCGAGGTTGCCGTAGCGGTGGTAGTCCGTGCTGACGCTCTGCTCGGTCACGTACCACAGGAGCTCGATTCGCCCCTCGGCGAGCACCGGCGCGCGCGCCACGTACACGCCCGTCTCGCCCACCGCGCGCAGCACCGCTTCCGGCGCCCGCTCGGGCCGCGCGTAGCGCACGCGGTCGGTCCCCTTCTTCGCGATGACGTCGGCGAGCTCGCGATCCGTCTCTTCGACGAGCTCGACGGCGGCGCCCCACGACTCGGTCATCGCGTCGAGCCGCTTTACCGCGGGCAGCTCGAGGCCGGGCGGCGAGCTCACCGTCACGCGGCACCCCAGGGTCTTTCCGGCGATGACGCGGGCGAAGATCTCGAAGGGCGAGTCGTCCGCATGCACGCGCACACGCACGGCCGGGACTGGCCGGTAGCGCCGGATGTTGTCTTGTCCGACGAGCTTGAGCTGGTCGTGCTCGACGCCGTATTCGCGGGCGTACGCGTCGGCGTAGCTCGTGAGCGCGGCGAGGATCCGATCGAGGTCACTGGCGGGCAGCGCCGCATCGCCGTCGCGCTGTGCGCGGAGCTCGACCAGGCGCGCGCGCATCGCCTCGAGCGCACGATCGGCGAGGGCCTCGTACGCGGCACGCGCGGCGCGCTCGCGGACAGCAACCTCGGCGTCGCGAAAGCTCATGAGCTGCGCGACGTAGTTCGGTCCGCCGGCCTTGATGCCAGGGCCGAACGCCGATTTCCCGACCCCGCCGAACGGCTGACGCAACACCATCGCGCCCGTCGTCCCGCGGTTGACGTAGAGATTGCCCGCCGAGATCCGCTCTTTCCAGATCTCCTGCTCGCGCTCGTCGAGGCTCTCGAGCCCGCTCGTGAGGCCGTAGCCGGTCTGGTTCACGAGCCCGATGGCGTGCGCGAGGTTGTCGGCGCGCATGACCGCGAGCACCGGCCCGAAGAACTCGGTCAGGTGCGTGTAGCCTCCGGGCACGACGCCCCATTTCACCGCCGGCGCGTAGAGGCACGGGTTGTCGTCCCGGTTCTCGGACATCACCGCCCAGCTCTCGCCGTCCTCGAGCTCCTTGAGGCCGCGCTCGAGATCGCCGCTGGGGGCGCTGATCGTGGGCCCCATGCGCGTGTCGAGCTCCCACGCCGAGCCGACGCGCAGGCTCTCGATGGCGTCGACGAGCGTGCGCTTGAACCCGGGGTCGTCGTACACCTCGCCCTCGAGCACGAGCAGGCTCGTGGCCGAGCACTTCTGCCCCGAGTGACCGAAGGCCGAGTAGACCACGTGCTTGATCGCGAGATCGCGATCGCTCATCGCGGTCACGATGGTGGCGTTCTTGCCGCCGGTCTCCGCGAGCAGGTTCATCTCGGGCTTTTGCGCGAGCATGCGCAGCGCGGTCGACGTGCCGCCGGTGAGGATGACGACGTCGACCTCGGGCGCGCACACGAGCTTCTCCCCGCCGACTTTTCCCGAGCACGGCACGAGCTGCAGCGCCTCTTCGGGGACGCCCGCGCGCCAGAAGCATTGGCAGAGCTCGTAGGCGACGAGCACCGTGTGCGAGGCCGGCTTCAGGATCACGGTGTTGCCCGCGGCGAGCGCGGCGCTGATGCCGCCGCACGGGATGGCGATCGGGAAATTCCACGGCGGCACGACGACGACGACGCCACGGCCCTCGGCCTCGATGCCGTCGAGCGCGCAGAGCTCACGCGCGGTGACGGCGTAGTAGCGCACGAAGTCGATCGCCTCGCTCACCTCGGGATCGCTCTCGGTGATGAGCTTGCCGCCGTCGGCGAGCGCCGCGCCGATGAGATCGCCGCGCGATCGCGCGAGCTCGTGCGCCACCCGCTCGAGGATCGGCGCGCGATCGCGGTCCGTCATCGTGCGCCAGCCTCGCGGATCGCGCCGCGCCGTCTCGAGCGCTCGGTCGATGTCGGCGCCGCTCGCCTGCCGGTAGCGCCCGACGACGACGCCGGGTCGCGACGGATCGAGGCACGGGAGCACCTCGCGCCCCTCGAGGATTTGCTCGCCTGCGACGACGAGCGGGATCTCGACGGCTCGCTCGCCCGACCGCCCGCGCCACGCTTCGACGACTCCCTCGGCCCAACGGAGGTTGTGCTCGAGCGAGAAGTCGGTGAAGGCGTCGTTGTCGAACGCTGCGCTCGAGCCGAGCGGCGGCGGCGGCTCGCCGAGCGGGCGATTGCGGTCCTGGGTGCGGCGCGACGCCGTGCGGAGCTCCGGGATGCGCTCGAAGCTGCGCACGAAGTCCTGCTCGAGCCTCTTCCAGGTGTCGCTGCCGACGTCGAGCTTGAAGGCGTGGCGCAGAAAGTTCTCGGGGCCGGTGTTCTCGTCGAGGCGGCGAATGAGGTAGCCGATGGCGTTGATGAACTCGTCCTGCTTCGTGGCCGGCGCATAGAGCAACACGTTCGACGCGAGCTCCGAGAGCGCGCGACGCTGGTGGTTCGCCATGCCCTCGAGCATCTCGAACTGCACCAGCTCGAGCACGGCGTTCTCATGGGCGAGCACGAGCGCGTAGGCGACCTCGAACAGGTTGTGCGACGCGACGCCGATCCGCACGGCTTTCAGGTTCTCGCGATCGAGGCCGAGGTCGAGCATGCGCCGGTAGTTCGCGTCGGTGTCGATCTTGTCGGGGAACGGCGCGAGCTCCCAGCCTTGGATCGACGCCTCCATGCGCTCGGCCTCCATGTTGGCGCCCTTCACGAGGCGCACGGTGACAGGCGCGCCGCCGCGAGCGACACGCTCCTTCGCCCAGCGCTGAAGCTCGCGCAGCACCTCGTACGAGTCGGGCAGGTAGGCCTGGAGCGCGATCCCGGCGCCGACCTTCTCGAGCCCCGGCAACGAGAGCGTATTCTGAAAGACCTCGACGGTGATGCCGAGATCGCGGAACTCCTCCATGTCGAGGTAGACGAACTTCGGCACGCTCGTCCCGTCGCGGCGAACGAAGCGCGCCTTGCCCGCCGCGCGGTAGAGCAGCTCGAGCCTCTCGACCAATAGCTTCGTCGCGGAGCGCCGGCTGATCGGCGCGATCTGCGAATAGAGGGTCGACACCTTGACGCTCATGACCTCGATCTCGGGGCGCTGCAGCGCCGCGAGGTAGCGCTGCAGCCGCTCGTGCGCGTCGCGCTCGCCGAGCAGCGACTCGCCGAGGAAATTCACGTTCATTCGGAGGCCGCTCTCGCGACGGTCCGCGAGATGCACCGCGAGCAGCTCCTCTTCCGCGGGCAGGATGACGTTCGCCGTCTCGGCCCGCATGCGCCCCTGCACCATCGGCATGCTGACGCCGGGCAGGTAGCTCCCGAACGACTGGAAGCCCTTCAGCATCGCGCGCTCCAGGGTCGAGAAGAAGCGCGGCACGCCTTGCACATCGAGGATGTGCGTGAGCTGCTCGGCGGCGCGGCTCGGCGTCGAGGAGCGAAACGCCTGATCGGTGAGCTGCATGAGCGTCGCCTTGTCGCTCGGGCTCTGCACCATGCGCTCGAGCTCCGCCTGTTGCCGCCGCTCGGCCGGGGTCTGGAGATCGACGCCGCGGGTCTGGAGGTGACGCGCGAGGGCGATCGCTCGCTGCACACGGGGCGAGAGAGGCGAGGCGGCATCGACGGGAAGGGACTCCACGAGGGACGACAGCTGCTCCTTCGGGGACGTTCCCGGGCCGCTCTGGGGTTGAGACATGCGGGCGAGGTTTGCAAAGAGCGAGAGGGGACGCCAGCCCTTCGAACTCGCACGCCCAATCCCGCTGGGGTGCGGCTATGATGCCGCCATGATCGGCCTTGGCTTGCGCAGCTTGCTGCTTTGCGCGTTCGTCGTCTGCGCTACCGCGCTCCTTCCCGTCGCCTGCAGCCGCACCTTTCCCGGCGCGCTCGGAGAGCAGGCGGAAGCGCCCGGCTGCGGCGACGCCGTCTGCTCGGCGGACGAGGACTGCGGCAGCTGCCAGCCGGACTGCGGATTCTGCGAGACGTGCGGCAACGAGCTCTGCGACGAGGGCGAGACCTGCGGCAACTGCGTCGACGACTGCGGCGTGTGCCTGACCTGCCCGAACGCCGCCTGCGACGCCGACGAGAACTGCACGTCGTGCCCCACCGACTGCGGCGCCTGCGACACGTGCGGCAACGGCCTCTGCGAGGACGGCTTCGAGAGCTGCGCGAGCTGCCCGCTCGACTGCGGACTCTGCGAGACCTGCGGCGACCAGAGCTGCGACGCCGACGAGTCGTGCGCGTCGTGCCCCGGCGACTGCGGCGTCTGCGAGATGTGCGGCGACGGCTTCTGCAAGGCGCCCGAGGACTGCCTGAGCTGCGCCCCGGACTGCGGCGCGTGCGAGAGCTGCGGCAACAGCGTGTGCAACGCCGCCACCGAAGACTGCTTCACCTGCCCGGCGGACTGCGGCGCCTGCGACGGCTGCGGCAACGGGATCTGCCAGGGCGTCGAGACCTGCGCCTCGTGCCAGAAGGACTGCGGCGTCTGCTCGGTGTGCCCGAACGGCGTGTGCGAGGCCTTCGAGACGTGCGCGATCTGCGCGCAAGACTGCGGCGCGTGCGAGACGATCGGCTGTCTCGAGATCGTGACGTGCGCCTTCGGCTGCATCCAGCTCGACCAGACGCCGCCGAAGTTCAGCCTGACCTGCGTCGCCAACTGCGTCTCCAAGGGTTGCGCCGACGTGCAGTTCTTCGTCGATCAGGTGCTCGACTGCGCGGTCGGCGTCTTGCCGATGTGCGGCGGCGACTTCGGCTGCATTCAACAAGAGTGCGACGCCGAGTTCGCGGCCTGCCTCGGCGCGAAGTGCTGATTCTTGACAAAGGGCTGAGCGCGGCTTTTCCGCGTGATGGCATGCATGGTAGGCAGTCGATGATGAGGTCTTCGCAAGGGCTGTTCCTCGGTGTCATCGGCGCGCTCCTGATCGCGCCGTTCGTTGGCTGCGGCGATGAAGCGGCGCCCGCCGGCACGGGCGGCGCAGGCGGCGCGGCGTCGAGCAGCGTGACGGGCCCCGGGCCCGGGCCAGGCCCGGTGAGCTCGAGCTCGACCGGGATGGGCATGGCGACGAAGCTCGGCGCCAAGTGCTCGGCCGACGGCGACTGCGACGCCGAGATGCGCTGCATCACCGCCGCGACCAACTCGCCATCGCTCAACGGCGGCGCCGCCGACGGCTACTGCACCAAGGACTGCCTCGCCGACGCGGACTGCCCCGGCACGGGCAGCCGCTGCCTCATGGCCGATGGCGAATCGACCGGCGAGTGCTTTCTCGGCTGCGTCATCGGTCCGGAGCTCGAGTTCATCGACGACCCGCTGGATGAAGGCAAATGCCACGGTCGCGAGGATCTGCGCTGCAGCAGCCTCAACGCCGGCGAGGTCTGCTTGCCCAACTGCGGCAAAGACAGCCAGTGCGACGGCCGCACGTGCAACCCGAAGAACGGATTCTGCGTGGACGCGCCCACCGAGGGCAAGGCCATGGGCGCAGAGTGCGACGCCGACGCGCCGAACGAAGACGGCTGCGCCGGGTTCTGCCAGACGTTCACGAGCGACACGCCCTCGATCTGCGTGAGCGCATGCGTGCTCGGCGGCAACCTGCTCGAGACCGACGACTGCGGCGGCATCGACAAAGGCGTCTGCATCTATCGGCCGGGCGGCTATGGCGCGGGCGATTTCGGCCGCTGCTCGGCCGCGTGCACGCAACACGACGCCTGCGCGAACCCGGCGTGGTGGTGCTTCAGCAACAACTTCGTCGAGCACGGCTTCTGCTTCACCGCCACCGACTGCCCCACTGGCGACGTGGAGTGCGGGACGGGCGAAAAATGCGCCGACACGAAGTACGGCCCGAAGTGCCTCGACGCGGACGCCGACTGCCTCATGAACGGCGGCAGCCCGGCCGACTGTCCGCTGCAATACCCGCTCGGTGCCGCGGAGCCGCCGGGCAGCGGCGGTGCGGGTGGCGCGGGTGGCGC
>SYFR01000092.1 GCA_005800325.1 Myxococcales bacterium
CAGTGTCGGAGGGGCCAGTGTCGGAGGGGCCAGTGTTGGAGGGGCCAGTGTCGGAGTGGCCAGTGTTGGAGGGGCCAGTGTCGGAGGGACCAGTGTCGGAGGGACCAGTGTCGGAGGGACCAGTGTCGGAGTGGCCAGTGTCGGAGTGGCCAGTGTCGGAGTGGCCAGTGTCGGAGTGGCCAGTGTCGGCGGGTCCAGTGTTGGTCGCGCCGTCGCCGATGGCGGTGCCGGCCGACCTCGCTGCGGGCGCCGGCGTCCAACAACCCGCGGCCGCGAAGACGACGATCGCGACGGCCCACGCCACGCGGCCGCGCCGATGGGGGAAGCCGGTCTTGCCTGCGACGATAGTCGAGATATTGTCGAAAGGGCGTCTGCTGCAGCCTGACGCCACGCAGACGCGCTGGCGCATCGACGAGGGCGCGTCGGGCTCGCGTGCGTCGTGCTGGCGTGCGACGGCGATCTTCACTAAATGCCACGCATGACGATCACCAAGTCCGGCCTTGCGATCGGCCTCGTCGCGTGCGCGCTCACGGCGTGCGACGGCGGCGACGCCAAGAAGAAGGACGCGGCTGCGAGCGCCACAGCGGCTGCCGATGGCGCACAGCCGAAGTCGAGGCTCACCCAGGCCATCGCGTCGGCCGCGGCGAACGACAAGCCGGGCGCGGGCGCGACGGCGGGCGAAGGGCCGCCGCCGGCCGGAGTCTTCGGGCCAGGCGAGGCCGACCTGGCGCACGGGCCGCTCGCGCCGCCGAAGGTGACGCTTCTAGGGGCAGGCGCCGAGCCGCGCGTCACCTTCGCCTCGCGGCTCGAAGGCGAGGGGCCGCACACCATCGTCGTCGTCTCGAGCAAATCGACGCCGGGCAAGCCCGGACCGCCGATGGAGTTCACGGTCGAGCTCCAGTTCCCGAAGGACCGGGACGCGAAGGTGCTCGTGCCCGCGACCGAGCCCATGCCCACGAGCGCGCCGACGGCTCTCCCCGAGCACGTCGCG
Source organism: Myxococcales bacterium (assembly GCA_005800325.1). GTDB lineage: Bacteria > Myxococcota_A > Polyangia > Polyangiales > Polyangiaceae > SYFR01. Next base: position 992 of record SYFR01000092.1, read on the forward strand.
ACCGGGCCACGCCCGATCGTGTTCAAGGTGCGCAAGGTCGGCATCGCGATCGACGGCGCGCTCCCGAAGGACGTGCTGAAAGAGATCGAGAAGCTCGTCGGCACGAAGATCTCGGCCACCCTCACGGACGCGGGCTCGCTCACCGAGCCGAAGATCGACATCCCAGCGGACGGCCGCGCGCTCGCGGCGATGGCCGAGGCGCTCTACGAGGCGCTCGACCTCTTCTTCAGCCCGATGCCGAGAGAGCCCATCGGCGTGGGCGCGAGCTGGATGGCCTCGGATCGCGCGCGGCAGAGCGGTGTGCCCGTCGTGCGCTATCGCGTGACCACGCTCGCGAAGCTCGAGGCCGGGCAGGCGCATCTCTCGGTCGATGTGCGCCAGTACGCGGCCGACGCGACGACGGTGCCGAAGGGAGCGCCCGATGGCGCGCAAAACATGGCGTTCGAGTCGTTCGGCAAGGCGACGTACGCGCGCTCGCCGAGCAGCCTCACGCCGACGGCGGGCGAGCTCGGCGTGCCCGTGGCGCTTCAGCTCGCGAACCCGTCGGCGCCCGGCCGCGCGGGGATCCTCAAGACCGAGCTCACGGCGCAGGTCACGCTCGCGGGCGCGAAGAAGTAGCGGGCGCGAACGTGCGAGCCCGTCGAAGCGTGCGGCTCCGCGACGCTTGCCCCCGAAGGTGATGTTCGCGGGGCGTAGCCGCGCCGACGGGTCGAGGTAGAGCGCGTAGACGCCGCTCGTCGTGGCGAAGAGGGCGACCGCGAACGAGCCGCGCGAGCTGAGCCGCGCGCCGAGGGGCGGACGCGCGTCGCGCTCGCCTATCACGGTCGCAGGCGTGCGGGGCGACACGGCAAGCAGCAGACTGGCAATCAGGAGAGTAAGTCACGGCCGCACGCGCGCGGGGCGACGTGATCGCGGTTAACGAGTGGCGGCCCGAGCGCGAGGGATGCTAACGATGGGGGCATGCTGCCGAAGCTTCGGATCGCGTCGCGGGAGGCGCTCGCGTTCGTGCGCCAGGCGGCGCTCTTGCGGCACGACGTGACTTCGCCCGTGCTGCCGAGCGAGCTCGCGGTAGGCGACGATGTGGTGGTGTGCTTGCACGGGCTCTTCGCGACCGCGGGCGTGCTGCGGCCGCTGCGTCGCACGCTCGAGCAGGCGGGCGTGCGCACGGTGACGACCACGTACGCGCCCGGGCCGGGGATCGACAAGCTCGCGGATCGGCTCGCGCCGCTCATGGCCGAGCTCGGCGACGTGCGCGTGCATCTCGTCGGCCACAGCCTGGGCGGGCTCGTCGCCAGGCGCTTCGCGACGCGCGCGGTCGATCCGCGCGTGGTGCAGACCATCTCGCTCGGCTCGCCGTTCGCCGGGCTGCGCGCGACCGGGCTCGGGCTCACGGGGGGGCTGACGGGGCTCGTGCTCACCGGCCTCGCGAGCTCGAACTTCGGCCTGCCGAGACTTGGTGCCGAGCTCGTGCGCGATCTCGAGCCCCAGAGCGCCGTCTTGCGCGAGCTGCGGCTCGCGACCTCGACCGTGCCGCACCTGTCGATCTTGGCGGCGGACGATCAGTTCGTGTCGTCGCCCATGTCGCACACGCTCGCGAGCGGCGAGGTCGAGCTCATCTCCGAGTGCGCGCACAACACGCTGCTCTTCGACGAGCGGGTGCTCGCCATCGTCGAGCGGCGGGTGCTCGCGATGGCAGGTTCGCGACGCGCGGACTAGCCCAGCGCCGAGCCACGCTCACCGCGGTCGCGTGACTGTTACGTGAAAGATGCGGGCCGCGTCGTCGCGCGGGCGCATGCGGAGCTCGTCGCCCCCCGCGAGGTCGGCGAGGCCAGCTGTGAGCTCGCGCCAGCCGTCGCCGTGCGCCGCGGGTCTGGCGGCGGCGAGCTTCGCGACGACGCGGTCGACCTCGCGCCCGTCGCGGACGACGGTGAGTACGAGCCCCGGATCGCGCTCGCTGTCGGTGCGAAACGCGACGTCGGCGGGTGCGGTGTCGGCGTGCGAGCCGCGTGCGCTTCTCGGGATGCGAAATGAGGCCGCGAGCTCGCGCGGGAGCGTGCGGCCACCGTCGTAGCGAAGCGCGCCGCTCGGGAGCGCTCGCGTGGCGGCGATCACCCTGCCGCCCTCGGGCTCTCCGTAGCGCGCGTCGTGCTCGCGCTCGCTCACGAGATCGGCGACATCGAGGCTCGCGAGGACGGACGACCGCCAACGTTCATCACCATCGGCGTCTCGCGTGGCCTCGCGTTGGGCCTCGCGTTGGGCCTCGCGTTGGGCCTCGCGTTGGGCCTCGCGTTGGGCCTCGCGTTGGGCCTCGCGTTGGGCCCCTTGGTTGGCGTCTTGGGACGGCCCGAGCAAGGACCAGCTCGCGCGGTAGATCACCTTCTCGTCCGCGGCGCAGATCACATTGCGCGTGATCGTCACCGAGTCGATCGCCGTGCCGAACGGCTCGACGATCCCCGCGAACCAGCCCGGATAGAGCGCCATCACGTCGGGGCGATCGTCCTCGTCCAGGCGCTCGATGAGCTCGACGACGGCGGGCATTCCGTGGGTCGAGGCGCGCGCGAAGGGCAGACCGCGAAAGCCCCCGAGGCCGAGCGCGTCGAGCGCCGGCAGCTCCGAGAGGTACGGGATCGCGCCGGCGTCGCCGACGAGGATGCGTCGCGGCCGAGGCTCGAGGCGCGCGAGCCGGGAAGCGACCTCGCCCTGTTGCTCGAGGATGTTGGCGCTCGCCCGCGCGAAGTGCGAAGTCTGGCGTGGGAATTCGCGGGACGGGAGCGCGAGGAGCAGGGCCGCGGGCACGAGCGCTGCCGCGAGCCGGGGCGAAGCGAGGGCCGAGGTGCGCCGCCGTGAGCGGGACGCGCGACGCAACGGATCGCGGGCGAGCGAGCCGACACCCGCGAGCGCGTCGAACCCGAGCGCCGCCGCCGCGAGCAACATCACGAGCGATGGCGCCGCGTAGCGGTAGTTCTGGTAGCGCGCGGTGTCGTTGAGGCACGCGAGGGCGAGCGACCCGCAGGCGCCGGTCACGAGCGCCACGGCAAGGCGGCGGCGACCGCGAACGAGCAGCGCCGCGAGCAGGAGCGCCGCGAGCGCGAGGGCACCGAGTCCCCCGCCGAGCGCGCGCCAGAAGGCCTCGTGCGCGAGGACGACGAGGTTCTTGGCGATCTCGAGCACGCGCGCCTCGGGCCTCATGAAGGGCTGCGCCGTGACGAGCTTGCGCAGCGCGCCGGCCGCTTGCCACTCGCCGGTGAGGGCGCGATTGGCGACGAAGGTGAGCGACACCGCCGTCATCGCCGGGCCGAGCGAGCGCGCGAGCGAGGGGAGGCTAGCCTTGGAGCGCGCGCCGTGCACGACGGCGAGCCCGAGCGCGAGAGAGAGCGTCATCGTCTCGGGACGTACGAGCGGCAGGAGCGCGAGCCACGCGCCCGCGCGCAGCTGGGCCCCGGCGCGCGAGGCTGGGTCGGCGTCGAGCGCGGCCTGCGAACGGACGAGCGATCGGCCGAGCACGAGCGCGAAGAGCCCCGTCTCCATTCCCGAGAAGAGGCTCCAGTCGAGCAGCGGGACGCACAGGACGAAGGGCGCGGCGAGCCAGCGCGCGAGCGACTGGCGGCGGCAGAGAGACGCGAGCGAGCGGGCGAGCACGACGACACCGAGCACGGCGATGGCGCTCGACGCGACGCCGAGCCACGCGCCGCGCAGGCCGAGGCCCCAGAAGGGAGCGAGCACGAGCGGGTAGATGAGGCTCGTCGCGCCCGACGAGTAGCCGTTGCCCGGGAGCCACGAGAGCGGATGACCGAGGGCCGTCGCGCGGGCGAAGCCGAAGTAGATGTAGACGTCGTCGAGCGGAGCGGGCCACACCCCGTGGGTCGCGGCGAGCGCCGGCGCGTAGAAGGCCGCGGCCGCGGCGAG
>SYFR01000009.1 GCA_005800325.1 Myxococcales bacterium
GCCACTCCGACTCTGGCCCCTCCGACCCTGGTCCCTCCGACACTGGTCCCTCCGACTCTGGTCCCTCCGACACTGGCCCCTCCCACACTGGCCACTCCGACACTGGCCCCTCCAACACTGGCCCCTCCGACACTGGCCCCTCCGACACTGGCCACTCCGACACTGGCCACTCCGACACTGGCCACTCCGACACTGGCCACTCCGACACTGGACCCGCCGACGCTGGGGTTCGGCCGAAGGATTCCGCCGGCCCCAGCGTCACGATCCAGGCCAAGCCCGGCCTCGAAGGGCCGCTCCACGCCTTCGCGGTCATCGCGCGGATGAAGGGTCGCTTCCGTGCTTCCTGCCAAGCGGGCTGGAATGACAACTCCGAAATGGCGGGGCAGGTCACGTTGCGCGCCAAGCTCGGACCGGACGGCGCCATGAAGGACGTGCAGGTGGTCAGGGTGAAGACGGCGCGCTCGGCCCGTTCATCGGCTGCTTCGGAGCGGTGTTGGCGACTGGCACGTTCGCGCCGACCGATAGCGGCGGCACTTCCGAAGTCACGATCCCCGTTTCCTGCATGAACAAATGACGCCAGGAGCGGATGGGGCCTCCGCCCGCGGACGGGCGCTGCCCGGAGCGCCGCGCAGGAGTTGACGAGGCGCGAGCGTAGAGGGATATGCGGCAATGACCGTGAGCGAGCACGCCCTGCGTCCGCTGGGGAGGCCGGCCGGCTTTCAGCGCTGGCGTCACCTGCTGTTCCTGCACTGGGCGGTGGAGCCCGAGCTGGTGCAGCGGGTGTTGCCGCCCGAGCTCGAGGTGGAGGTCTTCGGCGGCAAGGCGTGGCTCGGCGTCGTGCCTTTCACCATGCGCGACGTGGCGCCGCGCTGGTCGCCGAGCGTGCCCGGGATCTCGCATTTCCACGAGCTCAACGTGCGCAGCTACGTGCGCCGCGGAAACGAGAGCGGCGTGTGGTTCTTCAGCCTCGACGCTGCCAGCACCGTGGCGGTGCTCGCCGCGCGCGCCGGCTGGCACCTGCCCTACCACCGCGCGTCGATGACGCTGACGCTCGAAGGCGAGCGCGCGCAGTACCAGAGCCGCCGCCGCTGGCCGAAGCCGCTGCCGGCCGAGCTCGCCTGCGACTACCGCATCGGCGCCGACCGCGGCCACGCCACGCGCGGCACGCTGGAGTACTTCCTGCTCGAGCGTTACGTGTTGTTCGCGCCCGACGGCAGCGGCCGCATGCGGATCGGCCGCGTGCACCACGTGCCCTATCCCGTCCACGACGCGCACGTCGCGCGGCTCGAGCACTCGATGACCGCCGCGGCCGGGCTACCGCCGTGCGAAGGCGCGCCGCTCGCGCACTACAGCCCGGGCGTCGACGTGGACATCTACGCGCTCGCCGCATTGTAGTCACGCGCGGCAGCCGGGCGTCGCTGGCGCTGAGCTACGCGCTCGCCGCTACGTAGTCGCTCGCCGCCGGCTGCGGCTCGGGCAGGTGCTCGGCGAGAAAGCGATACGTGTCGGCCCAGCACTGCCGCGCGTTCGGGCGCCACACGAGCGCGTGAAACGCGTGCGGCTCGCCTGGGTAGTAGCGCGCCTCGTGCGGGACCGAGCGCTTCGCGAGCGCGCGAGCGAGCCGGCGCGTGTCGTCCAGCAACGGATCGGCGGTGCCCACGGTCGCGAAGCACGGCGGCAGCGGGCGCTCGGGCACGGCGTCGCTCTCGAGCAACACGAGCGGGTCGGCGAGCGCGAGCAGCGCGCCGTGACGCCCGGGCTCGCGACCGAGATAGGCGTGCTCCACTTCGAAGAGTCGATCGCCGAAAAACTCGCTCAGCTTCGGCTTCTTGCGGCGAAAGCGCGCGGCGTCGCTCACCTGCAGAATGCCGCAGTACGGCAAGAGCGCCTTCGGCACGATGCCGAGGTCGAAGGCGCGCTTCGCGAGCGGCTCCTCCCGACGAAAACAGCACATCGCCGTCAGCGCCGTCGACAGGTTCGCGCCTGCGCTCTCGCCCGCGATGACGATGCGCTCCGCGTCGCCGCCGAAGCTCTCGGCGTTCTTCTTCACCCACGCGAGCGCGTCGACACAGTCCTCGAGCCCCGCCGGAAACGGGTGCGCGGGCGCGAGCCGATAGCTGATGTTGAACACGAGGTAGCCCTGGCGCGCGAACGCGAGGCCCATCACCCAGTGTGTGTCCTTCGACAGGATGCGAAACCCGCCGCCGTGAATGTAAAAGACGACCGGCAGCTTCTTATTTTTTCGCGCCTTCGGTCGATAGACGTCGAGCAAGTATTCTTTCCGGCCGCCGTCCTTGTACGGCAGGTCGCGCAGCACCTCGATGCCGTGCTTCTGCGGCCGCGCGTTCGGGTGCAGGCTCCCGAGCCACGCCGCGCCGCGAAAGAAGTTGTCGATGGCCGCCGCCCCCGCGCGCTTGCGCAGCCACGTCGCGGCCGCCGCGAGCTCGCCCATCACTCCGACTCGGCCTCGTCGGCCTCGTCGACTTCCTCGACCTTGGCGGCCTTGCCCTTCGCCTTCGGCACGTACTTCGGCGCCTCGCGCAGCCCTTGGCCCACGGCCTTGGGGTGGCCGTGCGGGTTCCACGCCGTGGCTGACGCGAGGTGCTCGTGGTCGAAGCGCTCGGCCGTGGCGTCCGTCGACGGCACCGGCACCGGGGCGATCGGCCGCGGCGCGCGGGCGCGGCTGCCGAGGCCTTGCTGCGTGAACACCTTGCAATCGCCGAGGATCCGCGTGCGGTTCGCCATGCGGCGCATGCCCTTGCAGCGCTTGTAAATCCGCTCGAACCACGTCGTCGGCGACACGCTCCCGGCGCTGCCGTCGACCCACACGGTCCAGTCGCCGAACGGCACCCCGATGAAATGCTGGCGGCACACGGCGATCCCGAGCTCGCTGGCGACGTCGCTGATCTTGCGGCCCGCGGTGACCTCGACCTCGCGGTGCTCGTTGACGAACAAAACCTTGGGCATGGCGGGCCCTTTTTTGGCCTACGCGCGCACCCGCGTCAACCGTCACGGCGCAGCGCAGCGCACCGCGCACTGGCAGGCGCACGGTGTCGCGCACAGGGCTCGCCGTGCTTGGCGGACGGGTGTCGCCGCGACCTGCTAGGCTCGAAGCGCGATGGCGGATCCGGCGAAGCGCCTGGCGACGTATCAAGACGTCCTCGACGCGCCCGCACACATGGTCGCGGAGATCATCGACGGCGAGCTCTCCCTCATGCCGCGGCCCGCAAAGCCGCACGCCGCCGCAGCCACCGCTCTCGGCGAGGAGCTCGGCCCGCCGTTCAAGCGGGGACGCGGCGGCCCCGGCGGCTGGATCCTCTTGTTCGAGCCCGAAGTGCACCTCGGCCCCGACGTGCTCGTGCCCGACCTCGCGGGTTGGCGCCGCGAGCGCATGCCGGTCCTCTCGAACGAGACCCCGCACTTCACGCTGGCACCCGACTGGGCCTGTGAGGTGCTCTCCCCTTCGACCGAGGCGTCGGATCGCGCACGCAAGCTCAGGATCTACGCGCGCGAGCAGGTCCTCCACGTGTGGCTCGTCGATCCGCTCGTGCGCACGCTCGAGGTGCTTCGGCGCGTCGAGCGCGAGTGGCGCATCATCGCCGTCCACGAGGGCGACGCCGTCGTTCGCGCCGAGCCCTTCGACGCGATCGAGCTGGAGCTCTCGATTCTATGGGCAGACGTCCAGCTCTGAGCCGGGCACGCGCCGACCGCCCCGCGCCTCCACACAACATGGCGCTACTTCGAAGCTGCCTTCGCGGCGGGCACGCGCCGCAGGATGCGCAAGATCCCGCCCGCGTTGAACGCGAAGAAGGCGAGGAGCAGCGCCTCGAGCGCGAGGGTCCAGCGCGAGCTCTTCGGATCGTCGCCATCGACGAGCAGCCAGCTCTCCCCGAACCGGCCGCCCGTGAGCGCGCCCACCGCGCGTGCGAGCCCGCGGTGCCGCAGGCCGAGCTCCGGTACGCGCTCGAGTCGGCCCGAGAGCTGCGTCGGCGGCATGAAGCGCGCCCCCCTCTCCCGCGGCGGCACGGCGTAGTCCACGAGGCGCGGCCCAACGGCCGAGAGCGGAACCGCGGCGATCCTTCGCTCGCCCGGCTCGCCGACCCGCCGGAAGCTGATCGGCTGCGCGCCGTCGAGGCTCGCGGTCGCTCGCACGTAGCGCCCCGACCAGCTCGCATCGAGCTTGGCCGTCGCGAGCTCACCGAGATCGACCGCGTCGTCCCCCTCGAGCGCATAGAGCGCCTCGGGCGCGAGCGACACCGCCATGAGCGCCGAGGCGAGCGCGGTCACGAACATCACGCCGACCGTGGCGTTGCGTAGCGCGTGCGGCGGCGACGCGACCTCGGTCCGCTCGCGCTCGGTCACCTCACGCTCCGCTCGCAGCCGCCGCCACGCCCAGGCTCTCGGCGATTTCGCCGAACGCGCGCGGCTCGAGCCCGGGCACCGAGCGCTTCGACATCGACGCCGACGCCGGCGGCGTGATGGTGCCGTCCGCCTGGAACCGCGCGAGCTCCGGCGCCACCTCGCGCAGCATCGCCTGCTTCACGTGGAACGGCAGGAACGCGCTCTTGAAGCCCGCCATGATGACGTTCTTGATGTCCTTCAGCGGCATCCCCATCCGCGTGTGGCAGAGCCACAGCTCGCGCGAGACGGTGGTGTCGGTGACGAGGCGGTTGTCCGTGTTCACGGTCACCCGCAGCCCGAGGTCGTAATAGAGCTTGAGCGGGTGGCGGCTCAGCTCTTTCACCGCGCCGGTCTGCACGTTCGACGACGGGCAAGTCTCGAGCGGGATGCGGTGATCGTTGACGTAGTGGAGTAAATTGCCATCTTCCCGCAGCCGGCAGCCGTGGCCGATGCGGTGCGCGCCGCAGACGTGCAAGGCCTGCGCGATCGACTCCGGCCCGTACGCCTCGCCCGCGTGGATCGTGCAGTTGATGTTGTTGTCACGCACCAGCTGGAACGCCGCGCGGTGGTGCTTGGCGGGGTGGTCGTACTCGGCGCCCGCGAGGTCGAAGCCGACGACGCCGCGCCCCTTGTAGGCGACCGCGAGCTCGGCCATCTCGAGCGAGCTCTCGGGCGCGATGTTGCGGATCCCGCACAGGATGACGTTCGCCTCGATGCCGAAGCTCTCGCGCGCGGCGCGCAGCCCCGCGAGCACCGCCTCCACGACGCCCGTCAGCTTGAGGCCGCGGCGTGTGTGCAGCATCGGCGCGTACCGCACCTCCATGTAGCGGACCTTCTCGCGCGCGCAGTCCTCTGCGAGCTCGTAGGCGGTGCGATAGAGCGCCTCTTCGGTCTGCATGACGCGCAAGGTCACGTCGAAGGCCTTGAGGTACTCGACGAGCGACCCGCAATTTTGGCCGAGATTCATCGCGCGCCGCAGCGCCTCGGGCTCACTCGCGGGCAGCTCGATTCGCTGCTCGGCCGCCAGCTCGAGGATCGTCTCGAGCCGGAGCGAGCCGTCGAGGTGGACGTGCAGATCCGACTTCGGGAGCTGCTGAAAGAACTCGAGCGGCAGAGGCTCTTGCGTCATCTCGGCACTATAGTCCCGACCCCGCCCCATCGGGGCCCGCGAATTTCACATGGCGACCACGCGGAGAGGTCCAAGCTGTTAATCGCGGTAAGATTGCCGGTTCTTACTCGACGGGCGAAGCGACCCCATGTCCGAGCGTCCGAACGCGCTGGACGCGTACCGAGCGATCGCGTCGTTACGGGCCGGCACGCGCCGGCGAAGTGCTTGCCAATCGGCGCCGAAGCCCGGGGTGATCAGCTTCCTCAAGGGATCCATTGAAGACGAGCTCTTCCTGAGCGTGCTGTCGCTTGGCGAGCTGAAGAAGGGCATCGAGAAACTCGGCTGCGAACGACTCGTCTGGCGTCTCTGCCAAGTTCGAGGTCCCTGGAGCGAGCTCATAGGTGGCTTTGCGGCGTCACGGCGTCGGGCTCGCTCCCGGCCCGCTGCGAAGTTTGCCGGCGCGGCGTGCCTCGACGAGCGCGGCCAGTGCGGCGATGAGCTGCGCGCCGAAGACCAGCGCGAACATGGCGCGCAGATCGACGCCGTCGATCGCCTTCTCGAGCGCGGGGAGGTTCGCCCCGCGGACGATCTTGTCGTCGACGAACGTGCTCGGCAGACCCTCGAGATCGAGCGCCATGAACGTGGCCTTGTCGCTCGCGATGGCCGCGGTCGTGGCCTCGGCGTCGTAGCAACGCGAGAACTCCGCTTCGGCGAGCCCGAGCTCCCGCGCGAGCGCGACGAGGCCCTCTCGCGACATCGCCTCGACCTCCGCTTGGTAGAGCCGCGTGGCCATCTTCTCGCGCGCGGGCTCGGGCGTGCACAGGTACGCGCGCGCGGCAGGCTCGGCGCCGTCGTGCCCGGGGAGCGGCACCATCTTGCGCACGAGCCGAAACTTCGCCGGCTCGACCGCGACGCGCTCGTGCATGGCCTGATGCAGGCGCCGGCACCACGGGCACTGAAAGTCCGTGAACATCACGATGTTCGTGGCGCCGGGGCGCTGCTCGAGGGCGATCGGCGCGGGCAGGTCCGAGCCCAGCCGTGGCGGCGCGTCTCCGAAGGCGAGCGGTGAGGCGATGGCCGCGACGCCCGCCGCCGC
>SYFR01000093.1 GCA_005800325.1 Myxococcales bacterium
CTTTCGCGAGGAGCTCGAGCGGATCCTCGAGATGACTCCCGAGGGGCGGCGCACGCTGCTCTTCTCTGCGACCATCCCGCGCCCGATCGCCGCGCTCGCCAAGAAGTACCAGCGCGACGCGGTGCGCATCGCGGCGTCCGCCGAAGGCGAGAAACACGGGGACATCGAGTACCGCGTGATGATGATCGCGGCGGGGGATCGCGAGCGCGCGGTGGTCAACGTGCTCAGGTACTTCGAGGCTCGCGGCGCGCTCATCTTCTGCTCGACGCGCGACGCGGTGCAGAAGCTCACGAGCAGCTTGCTCGAGCGCGGCTTCTCGGGGGTGGCGCTGTCGGGCGAGCTCAGCCAGAACGAGCGGGTGCGCGCGCTCGCGGCTCTCCGCGACGGTCGTGCGCGCGTGTGTGTGGCGACGGATGTCGCTGCGCGCGGCCTCGATTTGCCGGACCTCGGGCTCGTACTCCACGCCGAGCTGCCGAAGGACAAGCAGATCCTCGTCCATCGTAGCGGTCGCACCGGACGCGCCGGAAAAAAGGGCAGCAGCGTGCTGCTCGCGACGTACCCGGCCCGCCGCAACGCCGAGCGCTTGCTGGCCGCGGCTGGGGTCGAGGCGCAGTTCGGACCGCCGCCGTCGGCAGGCGAGGTGCGTGCGCGCGATCAAGAGCGCCTCGCCGCCGAGATCGGAGCGCAGCTCGAGCACTCCGGAGAAGAGGACCGCGTCCTGGCCCGCGCGCTGCTCGCGAAGCACGAGCCCGAGGCTCTGGCTGCTGCGCTCGTGCACTTGCGGCGCCAGGAGCTGCCTGCGGCCGAGGAGCTGTCCGAGAGCTTGAGCCTGCGCCCGCCGCCGCCGACCCCTGCAGCCCGACCGTGGGCCGCCCCGACCGAGACGGTGATCTTTCGCATGAACGTCGGCCGCAGCGCGAACGCCGAGCCCCGCTGGCTCGTGCCGTTGCTCTGTCGCCGCGGCCACATTGGCAAAGAGTCGATCGGCCGGATCCGCATCCTGCAGCACGAGACGCAGTTCGAAATCGCGAAGGACGTCGCCGAGCGCTTCGCGGCCGCGGCAGCGCGCCCCGATCCGCAGGATCGCTCGGTGCTGATCGTGCCGGCGGGTGGCGACGGGCGTGGTCCCGGCGATCGACCGTCACGACCGCGGGCGCCCCGGTCCTCCCCCGGGGCGGCCCCGAGGCGCTCGGCTCCAGGTGCGACGGCCCCGCGTTCTGCTCCGACTGCGCCAGCGCGGCGATCGGCTCCGGGCGCGACGGCCCCGCGTTCTGCTCCGACTGCGCCAGCGCGGCGTTCGTCGCCCGGCGCGACGGCGCGACCCACCCCGGCGCGATCCGGCGACACTCCTCCGGCACGGCCAGGCCACGCTCCTCCGGCACGGCCAGGCCACGCTCCTCCGGCACGGTCCGGCGACACTCCGCCCGCGCGGCCGTATCGCTACGTCGGCAAGCCCGGCAAGCAGAAGAAGCCGCGCTAGTCACAGGCTACGCCCCGACGGCGCGGTAGCGGTCGCGTCATCGGCGAGTCACCGGGCGGGCATGCTGGTAGAGTCGCGCGCATGCAGAGCGCGGCGACCGGCGAGCTCGTCGGCGCAGTTCTAAATCAAGAGTGGCGGCTGCTTCGCCTCATCGGCGAGGGCGGCCTCGGCTCGGTGTACGAGGCGGACGGCGTGCGCGGGCAGGGGCGGCGCGCGATCAAGGTGCTGCACTCGCAGTTTCACTCGAGCCGCATCGTCGTCGAGCGCTTCTACGCCGAGGCGAAGGCGAGCTACTCGCTCCGGCATCCGCACATCGCGGCGACGGAGGCCTACGCCTACGCCGAAGACGGAACGCCCTACATCGTCATGGAGTTGCTCGTCGGCATGCCGCTCGACGAGCACATGCGAAAGTTTCCGCCGATGGCGCCGGGGCACGCGGCTCCGCTCCTCTTCGGCGTGCTGCAGGCGCTCGGCGTCGCGCACGCCAACGGCATCGTGCACCGCGATCTCAAGCCGCCGAACTTGTTCCTCGTGCCGGACGCGAGCGCGCCGGCGGGGCAGATCGTCAAGGTGCTCGACTTCGGCATTGCCAAGGTGATGGATCTGGCCGGGGGCATGGCGACGAAGACGCGCACCGGGGCCATGCTCGGCACGCCGGGCTACATGAGCGCCGAGCAGATCAAGAACGCCAAGGCGGTCGATGCGCGCAGCGATCTCTGGGCCGCGGGCGTCGTCCTCTTCGAGATGCTCACGCACGAGCACCCGTTCGGCGCCGACGATGGGATGGGACGGGTCGTGAACATCCTGAGGGGCCAGGCGCGACCCATCTCGGAGGCGGCGCCGCACCTCGCCGCGTGGGGGCCGTTCTTCGAGACCGCGCTCGACGTCGATCCGGCCCGGCGTTTTCAGTCGGCGGAGCAAATGGCGACGGCGTTACGCGAGGTCGCGTTCGCGGGGCAGGGCGCCACGGCCGCGCAGGTGAGCGCGCCGATGCCGCTCACGAACCCGATCTCGCCGCACGGGTCTCCGCACCTTTCGCCGCACCCGTCTCCGCAGATCTCGACGCTGAGCCGCGGGGCTTCTCCGACAGGCGGGACGCTCGCGAGCGGCGCGTATGCGGCGCCCGGAGCGGGGACGACGCTGACGAACGAGGCGCCGCACTACACGAGCGGGTACGCGCCGCCGATCATTCACATCGAGTCCGCGCGACGTGCAGACCCGCCGCGCCTCGTTTGGTGGGGGGCCGTGCTCGCATGCGCTGCGGCTTTTGGCCTCGGCGTGCTCGTCGGCTATCTCGTGGGCGCGTCATGAGCCGTGAACCCTCGCGCGCGCGGCGCCTCTTCGCGCTGCTCGGCCTGCTGCTCGGCCTGCTGCCGGCACAGCTGCTGGGCATCGCCCTGAGCACGGCGTGCAACCCCGCGAACGGCGCGCGGGGCGAGCACGCGGCGGGCTCGAGCACGGCGACCGCCGGCGCAGCGGAGTCGGCGGGCAGCGCGCAAATTCCCGCGCCGACGGCTTCCGCGCTCGGAGTGCCTGCGCCTGCGCCCGCGTCCTCGGCCCGAGACGGCGCGCGCGATGCGCCAGGACCGGCGCGGCTCGAGCTCGCCGCGAGCGGCCCCATCCGCGTCATCGATCTGCACGTCGACACGCCGTGGCGCGTGCATTTCAAGGATCGACCCGTGACCTTGCCGGAAGGGCACGCCACGGTCGCGACGCTCACCGCGGGGCACTACGGCGGCGTCGTTTATCCCATCTACATCCCTGACTACATTCACGACGACAAGCCGGAAATCGCCGACGCCGAGGCCATTTTCGCGACCATCGACAAGCTCGTCGCGGCCCACGAGCTCTTGGTGCCGGGCTTCGGTGGGCCCGTTCCCGCGGACCGCGTCGCGGTGTTCGTATCCATCGAGGGAGCGGGCGCGTTCGCGAGCGACGTCGGGCGCATCGACGAGTTCATCGCGCGGGGCGTGCGGCTCGTCGGGCCCGCGCACGCGCGCGACAACCTGCTCGCGGGCTCGGCCACGGGCAAGAAGCGCGGCGGCCTCACGGCGCTCGGTAAGGAATTTTGCGAGCGCGTGTACCGCGCCGGCGCGCTCGTCGACGTCTCGCACCTCTCGGACAAGAGCTTCGACGATGTCGTGACGATCGCGCGGCGAGTCGAGGCGCCGATCGTCGCGACCCACTCGAACGCGCGGAAATTGCGGGCTCACCGGAGAAATCTCACCGACGCACAGCTCACGGTGATCAAGGATACGGGCGGCGTCGTCGGTCTGAACCTCCATCGCGGCTTTCTCGGCGGCGGCACGATGCGCGACGTCGTCGCGATGACGAAGCACCTCGTCCGCGTGGCAGGCGTCGACCACGTCGCCATCGGGAGCGACTTCGATGGCGGCAACCCGACCTCGGCGCTGAAGGACGCGGCGCGGCTGCCGGAGCTCGCCCTTGCGCTCGCCGAGGCGGGGATGCGCGACGCCGACCTGCGCAAGCTGTTCGCCGAGAACGCGCTGCGGATCCTGAACTGGCGACGCTGACGGCGCGCTCCTCGCGCTGGCCCATACGCCGCCGCGCAAGCCCGAGCGCGAAGCCGCGTGAGCGACGAGCCGTCGCGCTCGGGACGATTTCGGGGCATGCACGGCAGCCCGCGCGGGTTCCCACTCGCGTTGGCCCCCGAGCCGCGCGTCACGCCGCGAGCGGGCCCACTCGCGGCGCGTGGGCCCGCGGATGTTTGCCGCATGGCAGGGGCTGTGCTCAAAGGGACCCGATCCATGGCTTCGTCCACGCGTGCCCATCATCCGGTCGCCGGCGCGCTCGTCGCGATCGGGCTCGCGCTCGCAGCAAGCGAGGCCGCGGCGGCCATCACCATCACGATGCGGCCGGAGAACAACTCCGGGCTCGCCAACCTGACCGTGAGCCGCGCGAGCTGCCAGAACCAGACGCCGCTCGCGTACACGCTCGGCACCTTCACCGGCAGCACGCTGTCGGTGTGGGCGACCTTCAACGCGAGCTCGGACTGCCGCCTGCAGATGAACCGCACCGGCACCGCGCCGACGTGCTTTCAGATCGGCGCGGACGTGTCGCTCGTCGGATCGACGTCGATCGGCGTCTCGCTCGACTCCAAGGCGCTCGCCGACGTCTTGCCCGAGATCGCGAACTGCCTCGACGGCTCCGCGACCGACGCGCCGAAGCCGATCACCGTCTACTTCCTCGTCGACGCGACCACCGGGGACGCCGTCGACTCGATCAGCGAGCCGATCGACATCGACGTGCTCGGTCCGCCGGCGCCGACCGATATCGTGGCTGCGGTCAACGACGACACGAGCCTGCGGGTCACGTTCACACCGCCGAAGAGCAACGATCTCGCGAAATTCAGGGTCTTCTGCGATCCCGAGGCGCAAGCGGCGACGAGCGGCGCGACGACGACGAGCGCGACGACGAGCGGCGCGACGACCACGAGCGCGACGA
>SYFR01000094.1 GCA_005800325.1 Myxococcales bacterium
CTCGAGGCGGCGGGCTTCGACGTCGCCGCGCAGTTCGTCGAGCCCGAGCAGCCGAAGCCGCCCGATCCGTACGACGTCGATGGGCTCATCCAGTTCATGGACGAGATGGAGAAGAAGGGCGACGCGGCGAAGGCAGAGCTCGAGGCGAAGAAGGTCGAGTCCGAGGCGAGCGCGCGGGCCTCGTTCGCCGCGGCCGGCATGGACTACGACAAGGAGCAGAAGAAGGCGCTCGACCAGGCGGGCGGGCCGCCGACGTTCTCCGCCGACGAGCAGCTCGCGATGCTGCACGACATGGCGCGCATCGCCCGCGAGGGAGACCAGCCCCTCGAGGCGCTCGAGAGCGACCTCACCGATCCGCGCTACGACCAGATGCTGCGGGAGCTCGAGGCGCGCGTTCGCGATAGCTACGTGAAATTCGGGCATTTCATGCCGGCCGCGGCGCTTCCGCCCGCCGAGCGCCGGCAGATGTTGCGAGCGCTCGCGACGGCCGCGAAAGACAGCGGCGAGCCGCTCGCCGGACGCAACCTCACGGGCGCGGATTTTCAGGGGCTCGATCTGAGCGGCATGGATTTCTCGGGGGCGATGCTCGAGGGCGCGGATCTCACGGGCGCAGAGCTGAGCGACGCTAACCTCACCGGGGCGGTGTTGACGCGCGCCCTCTTGACCGGCACGCGCCTCTGCCGCGCCAACCTGAGCGGCGCGAACCTCGGCGACACCGTGCTGAAGAACACCGATCTCACGGGCGCGCGGCTCGATGAGACGGTGCTGCAGAAGTGCGAGCTCGATGGCGCGGTGCTGCACGGCGCGAGCCTGCGGGGCACCGATTTTCTCGAGACGCGCTTCACCGCCGTCGACTTTTCGCACGCCGAGGCGCACCAGCCGCTGTTTATGAAGGCCGATCTCCGGAGCGCGGCGTTCTCGGGCGCGGCGCTGAGCGAGGCGCGTTTCCTCGAGGCGGACGTGTCGGGTGTGGACTTCACCGGGGCACGGCTCGACAAGGCGCAGCTCATCCAGACCAAGGCCGACGGCGCGTCGTTCGCGGGCGCCTCGCTCGCGGGCGCCGTCCTCGTGCACGAGTCGTCAGCAAAGCATGCGAGCTTCGCCGGTGCCAACCTCGCCGCCGCGAACCTCCGCAAGACCCCGCTCACCGGCGGCGATTTCACCGAGGCGCGGCTCGATGGGGCGGACGTGAGCGCTTGCGACTTGCGGGGCGCGAACCTCCACCGCATCTCGGCGCGCGGGGCGCTCGCGATCCGCACGGATTTTCGCGGCGCGAACCTCCGCGGCGCCGACATGCTCGGCGCGCTCGCATCCAAGGCCAAGCTCGAGGGCGCGGATCTCACCGGCATCAACCTGTCGCGCGCGGACCTCTCGCTCGCGCACCTGGACGCTTCGACGCGCCTCGACGAGGCGCTGATGCTCGACACGCGGGTCGATCCGAAGCGAGAGGAGCAGCGCTGATGGTCCCGGGGGATCCCGATCGCGAGGCCTTGCTCCACGCGCTGCGGCACGGCGAGCCGATCCAGCGCAAAGATCTCTCGGGGCTCGAGCTGCGTGAGGCGGATCTCTCCGGGGCGGTGTTCGAGCAGGTGCGCTTCGCCGGCGAGCAGCTCAAGGGCGCCGATCTGCGGGAGACGAGCCTCGTTGGCTGCGATCTATCGGGCGCTGACCTCGCGGGCGCGAACCTGCACCACACGGACTTCGTGCGCTGCCGGCTCAGTCAGGCGTCGCTCGCGGCGGCCGATCTCACGCTGACGAACTTCGTCGAGTGCGACCTCCGTGGCGCGAGCTTCGCGGGGGGCACGCTGCCGGTGAGCGTGTTCATCAAGTGCGATCTGACGGGCGCGAAGTTCACGAAGAGCCGGCTCGACCGCGTGCGGATGCTCGAGTGCGAGGTCGGCGAGATGGTGCTCGCCGGCGCCGACGTATTTCAGCTCACCTGCTACCAGGCCGACTTTCGCACCGTGGATTTCGCCGGCGCCAAGGTCGCGCAGACCATCCTCGTGGCGTGCCGCTTCGGGGCGCGGGATTTCTCCGGACTGGCCTTTCCGTATTGCCAGTTCACCGACTGCGACCTCCGCGGCGCGAGCTTTCGCGAGGCGAACGTGCACGACGCCAACTTCAAGGGCGCCGACCTGTCCGGCGCGTGCTTCGAGAAGGCGAACGCCAGGAACTGCGTCTTTCTCGGGACGAAGCTCGAGCGCGCGAGCCTCGCTGGCGGCGACTTCAAGGAGGCGATCTTCGCCGAGGCGGACCTCGGCCGCGCGAACGCGAGCGGGGCCAACCTCTACCAAGCCGTGTTCGAGAAGGCGAAGTGCGTCGAGACGCGGTTCATCGGGGCGACGCTCACCTACGCGGATTTCTCCCACGCCGACATCTCGTTCGCGGACTTTTCCCACGCGAGCCTGTTCCGGACGCGCTTTCACGCGACACTCGAGAGCGGCGTCGTCTTCAGCAATCGGAGCCTCGCCCTCGGCGACGACGAGAAGCGCAAGCAGGCCGAAGACTTCGTGCCGCGCCACTGACCGGCGCCGCAGTGTTCACCAGCGAGGCGACTTGCCAGGACCGTATTCCCGACTTGCCATCTCCCCGACTTGCCATCTCCCCGACTTGCCATCTCCCCGACTTGCCATCTCCCCGACTTGCCATCTCCCCGACGTGCCATCTCCCCGACTTGCCATCTCCCCGACTTGCCATCTCCCCGACTTGCCATCTCCCCGAAACCCCGTAGTGAGGAAGCCATGACCGCCGTCTCCCGCTCGAACCGTGCGTCCCAATCGAACCACGTGGCTCCGCCGGGCCGAGCGCCCCAAGCGAACGAGGGCCCGGCCGAGCTCGTCGTTGCGCGGGTGGTCTTGCACGAGGGCGACACGTGCTCGGTCGCGCTCGAGTCGGGCGGCGGGGAGCTCGTGGCGCGACGTGCGGCGAGCTGCCTCGTCGGGCCGCGTCCTGGGGACCGCGTGCTCGTGGCCCTGGTGCCGAGCCCCTTCGTGCTGTCCGTGCTCGAGCGGGACGCGAGCCGCCCCGCTGAGCTCGTGCTCGACGGCGACGCGACGATCCGGAGCCGCGGCCGGCTCGCGATCGAGGCCGAAGAGGGGCTGCGGCTCGGCACGCGCGAGGCGCTCGAGCTGCGCTCCCGGGCGCTCGACGTGAAGAGCGGCTCGGCGCAGCTCGTGTTCGAGACCGTGGAGGCGTTTGCGCTGCGGGCGCGGGCGAGCTTCGAAGAGAGCGTGCTCATCGCCAAGACCGTGGAGCGCGTGGCCGACCGGATCTCCGAGAGCGCGGCGCGCGTGTTCCGGTTCGTCTCCGAGGTCGACCAGCTGCGTGCCCGTCATTTCGACTATCGCGCCGAGCACTGCGCGCAGGTCCGAGGCGCGAGCGTCGTCGTCGCCGCGCGCCAGGTCGTCAAGGTCGACGGCGAGCAGGTGCACCTCGGCTGAGCCGACGGTGCACCTGGCGCTTGCATATCAAGGACTGAGGACAGCAGAGTTAGACCCGAGTGGAGTGGCTCGCGAGGGCCGAGAGAGGAGCCGCATGTTTGCCAATTCCCAGATGGGCGGGATGGATACCGGATTTCCGGACGTCTGCCTGACGCCGGCCCCGCCGGCACCGGCGCCCGTGCCCATCCCGTATCCCAACACGGCGCCGGGGCCCACCGCGACGCCGGCACAGGCCAAGGTGCTGTTTGTGGCTACGCCCGCGCACAACATGGCGACGCTCGAGGTCATTTCGAGCGGCGACAACGTGGGCGTGGCCCTCGGCGTCGCCTCGGGAACGGTGATGGGCCCACGCCGTCATCTCACCGCGGCCTTCACCGTGCTCGTGGTCGGCATGCCGGGGACGCGAATGACGAGCATGTCGCTCCACAACAGCACGAACTGCCCCGGCGCGCGGATCGTGCCGAGCCAGCCGAAGGTGCTCTTGTTGGCGCCGTGACGAGGCATCGTGACGAGCGAGCGCCCGCAGAACGGAGGCACGGCGTGACTCGCGGAGCCACCTCGTGAGCGGAGGTCCGATGAGCGAAGCGCGCTCGCATCCGAAGATCCGCCAGGGCGCGGTGGCGCTGTCGTCGCTCGTGCTCACGCCCGACTCGGCGCTCGCGGCGTACCGCAAGCAGCGCTCGGGCGATCCTGAGCTCGACCTCGAGCGGCTCAAGCAGGCCCGCAGTGTGCTCGACGCGGTCGCGCAGGCGATCTCGTCGGGCAACGAGGGACGCTGGCAGCGTGTGGCGCGGGCCTTCGCGCTGCTCGAGGCGGACGCGCGCATCGATGTGACCGCAGCGGAAGCGGAGCCGCCACAAAAGGCGCAGGCCCCTGCGCCGCCCGCTGCGATGCCGCTGACGCCGCCCGCTGCGATGCCGATCGCGCC
>SYFR01000095.1 GCA_005800325.1 Myxococcales bacterium
CCGGCGACGTTGCGGCGCCCTGGCGCGCCCGCGCCGCGGCCCTCGGGCCCAACGCTGGCGAGCACCACGCTCGGGCCAAGCCCGTCGGGAAACGCCGATGCGTTCGCGCCTCCAACCACGGCGCGTGCGGTGTTCTCGCCCGCACAGGTCGACGCGCCGCGCGCAGACGAGGAGCGCTCGCGAGCCCACGAGTTTCAGCTCGCCGAGCTGCGCCGTGCCCTCGACGCCGCACGCGTCGAGCGGGATCAGCTGCGCCTCGAGGCAGCGCGCGCCGCGGTGCTCGATGCCGAGGTCGAGCGCCTCGAGCGACGCATGGCCCTGCTCGCCACGCCGCCCGAGGCGAGCTCGGCGGACGACCATGAGGGCGACGTCGCCGCGCTCGAGCGGCAGCTCCGCGAGCGCGGTGGGTGGGTGGCCAAGCTCGAGCGGGAGCTGCGCGACGCGGAGCGCATCGGCCGCGAGCTGGTTCAAGATCTCGAGGCGGCGCGCGCTCAGGCTTCGGCTGGAGCGGCATCGGTTGGACCGGCGTCGGCTGGAGACGGGTCGGCTGGAGACGGGTCGACTGGAGACGGGTCGGCTGGGCCGCTGCGCGCCGCTGGCCATGACGCGAACGGCACGTTGGCGGCGGCAGAAGAAGCGGCCGCCGCGGAGCTCGCGCGCCTCCGGGCGGACGTCGACGGGCTCTCGCGCCGCTGCGCCCGCCACGACGCTGACCTGGAGCAAGCGCGGCTCGTGAACGCCGCCCTCGAGCGGCGGCTCGCCGAACGCCCCGACGACGGCGCCGATCACGAAGCGCTGGAGGTCGCGCTGCTCGCGGCACACGAAGAGAACGCGCGCCTTCGCCAGGCCGCACGCTGAGCTATAACGGCTCTGACCGATAACGGCTCTGACCTATTACGAACGGGCCGCGGGCGAACATCCCATGAGCCAGAAGCGCGACTATTACGAAGCTCTCGGCGTCGAGCGGAGCGCGACCACGGCGGACATTCGCAAGGCCTACAAGCGGCTCGCGCTGAAATACCATCCCGACAAAAACGAGGGAAAAGACGAAGCCACGGTGCTCTTCAAGGAAGTGACCGAGGCGTATCAGGTGCTCTGCGACGACGACAAGCGCGCCCGCTACGATCAGTACGGGCACGCCGGTCTCGAGGGAGCGCAGGCCGCCGGCGGCGCGGACTTTTTCTCGCACTTCCAGGATCTCTTCGCCGACTTTTTCGGTGCCGGGGCGAGCGGCGGCGGCGCGAGGGCGCGAGGGCCCGCGCGGGGTCGCGACATGCGTGTCGAGAAGCAGCTCACGCTCGAAGAGGCCGTCCTCGGCTGCAAGAAGAGCGTCGACATCGTCGCGCCGGTCGAGTGCAACGGGTGCCGGGGCTCGGGCGCCGAGAGAGGGTCTTCCCCTTCGACTTGCCGCACCTGCGGCGGCGCGGGGCAGGTCTCGACCGGGCGCGGCTTCATCGTCTTCACGCAGACGTGCCCCACCTGTCAGGGCCAAGGCACGCTCATTGGCTCGCCGTGCAAGCAGTGCGACGGCGTAGGCTGGGAAGAGAAACATCGCACGGTCACGGTCAACTTCCCCGCCGGGATCGATCAGGGGCACCGGCTGCGCGTCAGCGGCCAGGGCATTCCCGGCCCGCGCGGCGGACCACCGGGGCACCTCTACGTCGACGTGATCCTCGCGCCGCACACGAGATTCGAGCGCGACGGCGTCGATCTGCTGACTCGGCAGCGCGTCCGGTTCCCCGACGCGGCGCTCGGCACGACGCTTCGCATCGAGCTGCTCGACGGCACGAGCCATGAGGTCGAGATCGCGCCCGGAACGCAGCCTGGCAGCGTCGTCACGGTGCCGAACAAGGGGGCGCCGAACGTGAGCGGGCGCGGGTGCGGCGCCCTTCACGTCGTGGTCGAGCTCGAGGTCCCGCAAAAACTGACGAAGCGCGCGCGGAAGCTCCTCGAAGAGCTGAAAACAGAGCTCGACGGCGGCGAGCACGGCGACACCGTCCGCACGGCCTGACGCGCGAGTCGCTCACCCGGGCTCGAAGCCTTCGGCGACGGCGAGGCCGCTCGATCCTTCGGCGACGGCGAGGCCGCTCGATCCTTCGGCGACGGCGAGGCCGCTCAATCCTTCGGCGGCGGTGACACCGCTCGACCGGTGCGGCGTCACCTAGCGAGGGCGAACCACGCGCCCGAGCAGCTCAGCCCGAACGCGACGGGCAAGAGCGCCAGCACGAACACGATGGCCGTCGGCGCGACGACGCCCAAGAACACGAGCCCGAGCACCATCGCGAGCGCCGAGCTGAGCGCCGGCTCGAGCACGCTGCGAGTCCCGAGCGCCCGCGCGAGCAAATACCCGGACAGCGGAAATGCGGCGAGCGCCCCGACGCCGAGCACGAACAGCGGGAGCGCGGCCTGCTCAGGTGCGTCGCTCCGATCGACGACCGCGAAGCCGACACCGGCGCGGTGACCGAGCCAGATCGAAGCGGCGAGGCAGGCGACCATAAAGCCGACGTTCACGAACGCGCCGAACACGATCGCGCGGAGCGTGAGCGGGCGCCCCTTGCGCTTGAAGGCTTCGCGGATGGCAGCGAGGCTCGGCGCCGGCGCGGACATCAAAAGGCTCGTCCGGGGCGAGCTGACCGGCTCGCCGCGCAACCTCTCTTCCTGCCACAAGTAGGTGCTCAAGAGCACAGCGCATCCGGCGAGAGTCGAGGCCAGGAGCAGCGCGAGGAGGCCGTGATGAAACACGAGCTCGCTCTCGACCGCGGAGAAGAAAGTCACGCCGAGCCAGCTGAGCGCGAAGCGGCGGCCCCGCGTGCCACGATCGGGAGAGCGGCCGAGCACGTAGCCGAACACGGCAGAGAGCGCGGCGAGCGACACGCTCACGAGCACGACGCGGATGAGCTCGAGGGTCGCGCGCGACACGGCGATCGTCGCGATGTTGCGCGCGAACGCGAAGCCGAGAGCGGCGGCGATTGCGAAGCCCATGCCCTCGCGCTTCGCCTGCTTGTGGGTCCATACCGCGGTCACTTGGCCGCGGCGCACGCGCCACATGATGGCGACGGTCGTGACGATCGCCCCGAGCTCGAGCGGTGCCGCAAACGCGAAGGCGTAGAGGCGCGCGAGCGCGCGACCACCGCTGGCAACCGACGTGTCGAGCTCGACGAACCGCGTCAGCGCCGCCTCGATGGCGAGGACCACGCCCGAGAGGGCTGCGCCGAGCGCGCCGGTGCCGCCGAGCAGCGCGGCGCGTTGACGCAGCACCGGCGTGCGCATCGTGTAGGCCGCGAAGAGCCCTGCCGGCGCGACCAGCGCCGCGACTGCCGCTAGCCACACGATGAAGATCGTCACGGCGACTCCTCGAGCGCTCGCGCACCGAGCTCCGCGCGGGCTGAGCGGCCCAGGCGTGGCAGAGGCGTTGCGGTGGGCCGCGACACCGGCAGCCTCAGAAGCTCAAGCCGAGCTTCGCGCCGACGTTGATGGCAGAGCCGTAGCTCGAGCCCTCCGCAGCGAGCGCCGTTTTTTGCGCGTCGCTGAGCGAGCTCGCGGTCGACGCATCGAGATCCGCGAGCGACACGCCGGGGCGCGTCATGCCGAGCAGCTCCCAGCTCGCGTGCGCGCCGAGGGAGAACACCTTGCCGATGTAGAAGTCGAGGCCGCCGCCGATTCGCGCGTAAAATCCGCGAATATTCACGGCGTCCGCGAGCGGCTCGAGCCCGGGAGACCAGCTGCCGAGCATGGCGTAGCCCGCGCCGAGCTCGAGGTGCGGTTCGATCGCTCCGAGCGGAAAGCGCACGCCGAGCTCGCCACCCACGTCGTACTTCTGCCAGTCGCGAAAGAAGCCGACACGCCCGCGCGGTCCGAGCCGAACCACGAACAGCTGCACGCCGAGGCCCGCTCCGACGTACCCCCCGCTCGCGTCGTTGCGGGCGAACCCCGCGGTCAGGTTCGTCTCGTCGACCTCGAACGTCTCGAGGCCCACGTGCTGGAAGCCACCCTCGACGTCGAGCCAGAACCAGGAGAGGCCGCGGCCCGAGTCCTTCTTCTCGCTCGCCTTCAGACGGTCCTCGGTCGGCGACGCCGCTGCGCTGTGAGCCGAGGCGATCGGCGCTGGCGCCGTGAGCCCCCCCACCGCGGGCCCACCGGCGGGCGCGGGCGCGGCCGGCACCGAACCGGGCATCGAACCGGGAGGCGCACCCGGCGGCACGGTCGGCATCCATCCCGGCGGCGCACCGGGTGGCACACCCGGCGGCACGGTCGGCATCGGCGAGCCGGGCGCCTGAGCCAGCGCATCGGAGACCACGAGCCCGAGCGCTCCCACGATGAATGCCGTCCGCATCGCGCGCCGGACGCACGAGCTGCACGTGGCGCACGCGGCCCGGGCGGGCACGTGCAAGGGACCGCGCGGCGCTCCGATGACTTCGGTCAATTGGGCTCTCCCTCGTACCCAGGCCCTTCGTGCGCTGACCCCTCGTACGTTGGGCCGGTGCCGACGCCGAGGCCGTCTTCCGCGTCCCGCGGGCTCTCATCCCCGGCGATCCGATACTCCCCGCCGAGCCAGCGCCCGAGATCGATCGTGCGGCATCGCTCCGAGCAGAACGGCTGCGTGGCGCACTTCGCTTCGCAACTTCCGCGGCAAATGGGGCAGCTCAGGGACGACATGAGACGCCCCATAGTTTAGTGAATCCGGGACGCCCCGTCCCGCACTCTCGCTAGTAACCCTCGCGTGCGACGAGGGTCGAGCCGCGCTCCAGCTCGCGCGTCGCGGCGGTGATGAGGCAGGTCGCGGTGTGTTTGCGCGTGCGCGTCACGATGAGCTCGCCGTAGGTCTCCACCGGGTACTGTGCGGCGTGCTCCTCGGGCGGGGTGTCCTCGACCCGCGCGCGCCGATCGTCCTCGGTGATCGCGCGCTTCGCCGCGGCGGGCCCCGCCGAGCGCAGCCCCTCGCGCCACGGGTCCCCGCGCCCGACGGCGAACAACCGATTGCCCACCTTGAGGCCGTCCTCGCTGCCCTTGTCGATGAACACGACCTGATGCTGCGTGTAAAACTCGTAGGGGTAGAGCGCGCCGACGATCCGCGCGTCCAGCGCCTTCGCGTTGGGCACGGACTCGATGACGTCCATCGTCTCGTCGAACGGTCCGATCATCGCGCCGCGCTCGATCTCGGTGAGCGACTCGAGGATGCGCGCCCGCGCGATGTTCGAGTTCGGGTTGTAGCGCTCGATCTGCACGATGCCGCGGATCCACACGAACGGATCCTCGCTGAGGCTCTTGACCTCGAGCGGCTCGAACACGATGAGCTTCTGGCCGACCCGGTACTCGCGGTTGCCCTCGAGCTTCAGGTACACGTCGTCGAGCTCGGAGAGGATCATCTGCTCGTCGGGGCTGCCGGTGACCTCTCCCCACTTGGGATGCTTGTCGTCGAGCACGAACCCGAGGAAGCGCTGAAATTGCGCGCTGGGAGTGACCGTGCGCGCGAGCTTGGACAGCCCTAGCCCGAGCCCTCCCGAGCGCTCGTAGACCTGCTGCTCCCGCAAGCGGATCTGATCGCCGGGGTAGAGCCAGTGCGGGTTCTGTACCTGCGGGTTGTAAGCCCAGATCCGCGGCCAGGCGTACGCGTTGCCGTAGTGCCGCGCGGAAATTTCCCAGAGCGTCTCGCCGCGTTGCACCGAGTGCAGCTCGGGCACGAACGAGCCCGACACGACGTAGGCCCCGCCCGCGGAGCCGCGCAGCGTCGTCCCCGTGCCGCCGCCTCGCACGCCGAAGTTGAAGCCGTCGCGCGCATCGGAGCCAGCCGCCGAGGGTCGGTCGCCCGCGCCGAGGCCGGAGTTGACGTCGGGCGCGGCGCTGCCTCCCGTGCCCGGCGGCGTGTAGACGCTGCTAGGCCCGGGCTCCGTCGGCGACGCGGGCGGCTCGAGTGCCCCCTCGGTCGGCGCGGGCGGCTCGGCGCCGGGCGGCGCTTGCCCTGCTTCTTGCGCGAGCACACCCAGCGAGAGCGCGCTGCCCCCGAGCACGAGGGCCGCGGCAGAAGCTCGATACTTCAAGATCGGCGACCGTTGTTTCATGGCGAGCGAAGACGAGCGACGGGACATGGGTTTGCGCAGCATGGATCAGTTCTTCTTCGTAGGCTTCGAGGCCGAAGTCGCGGCGCGGGGGTCGCGGCGAGGAGCGGCGGGCTCCTCGATCGTCACGCCGCGGCGATCGCCCCGAATCATCGGGCGCGGCGCATCGGGGTCGTCTTGCGCCGGCGCGCTCGCGGACGGGATCGCTCCCTCGCTCGCGACGTCGCCTCCTTCACCCTCGGCGGGCTCCGGCAACAGGCGAACGACCTTGAGCTGCGGACGATCCTGCGCCTCGGGCGCGGCGCGGGCAGCCTCCGCGGCGGTCGCGGCGCTCTGCTTGGCCATCTCCTCCACGGCCACGAGACGCTCCTCGAGCGCGTGGTTCTTGGCCGCGAGCTCGGTGACGTTTCGCTCGAGGTCTGCCACCTGCTTCACGACGCTGCCGTGAGCCGCGCAGCCGAGGGCCGAGCCGAGCCACACGCCGAGCGCCGTCATTCGGAGGATTGACGCGATCATGGCCCATGCATCGTAGGTCGAGCTGCCGCGACCGGCCAAAAACGGTGCCGGTCCGCGCCGCGCAGAGAGGCGACGACGCCGGCGCTCGCACGAGCTGGGCTCGATCCGGGAGCGGGCGTGATAACGTCCACCGCCGAGGACAATCAACGATGAAACTCTGGCTTTGGCTCCTTGTCGCGGCGCTCCCGGCCGCCGCCGTGGCGTGCGGCGACGAGACCGCGTCGACCACCGGTGGCGACGCGTGCATCGACTA
The DNA here is from genome assembly GCA_005800325.1 of Myxococcales bacterium. GTDB lineage: Bacteria > Myxococcota_A > Polyangia > Polyangiales > Polyangiaceae > SYFR01. The sequence continues at coordinate 6,826 of SYFR01000095.1, forward strand.
TACGACCGTGGACGTGAACGCCTGCAGCGGCGGCCCGTGCTCCTTCAAGGACGACGTGCTGCCGATCTACCGCAAGTCGTGTGCGCTCTCGACCGCGTGCCACACCGGGGCGACGGCGCAAGAGGGGCTCGTCCTCGGCAAACCGCTCATGGACGGGGACATGACCCAGGCCGAGGTCGACGACGCCCACGCCGCCGTCGTCGGTGTCGATGCGGTGCGCGCCAACATGAAGCTCGTGACCGCGGGCGACCCGAGCCAGAGCTGGCTGCTCGCGAAGATGGAATACTCGAAATTTACGGACTGCCCCGACATCGAGTGCGCGGCCAAGGGCTGCGGCGGACCGATGCCGACGGGCGGCGCGAAGCTCCCCGACGCGGAGATCGCCGTCGTCCGCGCGTGGATCCAGGCCGGCGCCGCGAACAATTAACCGTGTATCGCTCGTGCACCGACTGCATCGATCCGGCGTGGCTCCCGACGCCCTAGGGGAGTCGCCCGCGTGATCGGTCGACTCACGGGCTCCGTCGACGGTGTCGAGCCCGACGGCGCGCTCCTCCTCACCGTCGGCGGGGTCGGCTACGAGGTGCACGTCCCGCTCGGCACCGAGGGGCGGCTCATCAAAGACGAGCGCGGTCACGCCACGGTGCACGTCCACACCCACGCCCGCGAAGATCAGCTCTCGCTCTTCGGGTTTGCCAGCGCGGTCGAGAAAGAGACGTTCCGCACGTTGCTTCACCTCTCGGGCGTGGGCCCGAAGCTCGCGCTCGCGGTGCTCGGCGGGATCGCCGTGCTCGAGCTCGCCGAGGCGGTCGAGCGGGCGGACGCGAAGGTGCTCACGCGGATCCCGGGCGTCGGCAAGCGCACCGCCGAGCGAATGCTGGTCGATCTGAAAGGCAAGCTCGGCCCGCTCGCGCTCGAGGCCCGAGCGATGATGCCGCGTGAACCGCAAGCGACCGCGAGCCCGAGAGACCTGAAGGGCCAGGGCGCTCTCGTCGCCGACGCCCTCGTGCGCATGGGGTTCAAGCCGGGCGAGGTCGACCGCGCGCTCGCCGGCGTGGCCGACCTCGACCGTCCCCTCGGCGAGCTCGTGCGCGACGCGCTCGCGCTGTTGTCGCGATAACCTTCGTCCGTGATGCGGCCAGGAAGACGAGCCCACCTGTGAGCGTCTGCACCCACTGCGGAAAGAACAACCGCGAGCGGCACCGCTTCTGCCTCGACTGCGGTACTGCGCTCGTTCGCACGCCCGCGCCCGCCACGCCGGCCGCGCACGACGCGACGTCGCGCCCGCCGGAGGTGAGCCGGCGGCACCCAGCGACCGATCGGCAGCCGCGTCCGGGGCTGTGCCCGCAATGCGCGGCGGACAACCCTCCCGAGAACCGCTTCTGCGCCGCGTGCGGCTTTCAGCTCCGCGCCGCCGTCGAAGCGCCGTCCTCGATCGGCACGATGAGCCAAGGGAGGCCGATCCCGCTGACGCAGCGAGCGCTCGAGCTCGCCCTGCTGCACGGCGATGGCACGGTGGCCGACGCCATCGCGCTCACCGCCTCGGGCACGCGCGTCGGCCGCGACCGCGGCGCGATCTTCTCGGGCGACACCTTCCTGTCGACGCGACACTGCACCATCAGCATCGGTAGCGGCGCGGCGAGCGGCGTCGTGCACGTGCGCGACGACGACTCGCTCAACGGCGTGTACCTCAAGCTCGCGGCGCAGCGCCCCCACTTGCTCGCGCCCTACCAGGTGTTCCGCATCGGGCAGGAGATCATCCGCTTCGAGCCGCTCGAGACTCAAGCGCCGGACGAGCACGGCGTCGAGCTCCTCGGCGGCCCGATCGCCGGCTACGTCGGGCGAATCGTGTTGTTGCTCGGACGCACCTCGACGGGCATGGCCGTTCCGGTACCCGAGGCGGGGCTTCACATCGGGCGTGAGCGCGGTCAGGTCGTGTTCCCGGAAGACGGCTATATCTCGGGGACGCACTGCCGCTTGAGCTCTGACCAGGGTCGGGTGTACCTCACCGACCTCGGCAGCTCGAACGGCACCTTCGTGCGGATCCGCGAGCAGCTCGAGCTCAGCGTCGGAGATACTCTCCTCCTCGGCCAACAGCTTTATCGGATACAGACGTCGCGATGATTAGTGAAGAGCTCCCCAGAGTCCGCGTCGTCGCCGCCGTGATCGCGCGCGACGGCAAGTATCTCATCACCCAGCGGCGCCCCAACGCGGCGCTGCCGCTCTTGTGGGAGTTTCCGGGGGGCCGCGTCGAAGAGGGCGAGACGGACGACGACGCCTTGCGGCGCGAGCTGCGCCATCGGCTTGGCATCGAGGTGACGCCGGGCGAGCGCATCGGCTTCGAGTCGCACGGCTACGAGCGCTACGTCGTCGACCTCTACACGTACGATTGCAGCATCGCCAGCGGGACGCCGCAGCCGCTCGCGGTGCAGAGCTTCGAGTGGGTCAAGAGCGACGAGTTCGACGGGTATGCCTTCACGCCGCCGGACGAGGCCAGCGTCGCCAAGCTGCTCGGGATCGCGCGCGAGTGATATGGTCGGGGCGGGTGGAATGACGGCTTCTCTGCGCTTCGGTCTCGCTGCGTGTGTCGCGCTGCTCGCGCACGCAGCATGCGAGTATCCAGAGTTTCACTATCGCGGCGACGGAACCGGCAGCACGTCGATGAGCAGCGCGACCGGCGGCGCCGGGGGCTCCACCTCGAGTTCCTCGTCAATGGCAACCGGCGGCGAAGGGGGCGCGACGGATTGCGAGCTCGGGGTCCTCGGCGTCTGCGGCGGCGAGCAGAAATGCACCGTGAATCCCGCCACGAAAGCGATCGGCTGCGACACCGCCGGCCCGTTCGCGGCGTGGCACAAGTGCGACAGCGACGCGGACTGCAAGGACGGGACGTGGTGCGACGCTCCGTTCAAGGTCTGCAAGCCGCTCTGCAAAGGAGCCGCCGACTGCAACTTTCAAGCGCAGGGCACGTGCATCGACGCCGTGAGCGCCAACGGCCAGCCCATCCATCCCGGGGTGCTCAAGCACTGCGTGCCGAACTGCGATCCGAAGACGGGCGCGCCCTGCGACACCGCAAACAGCGTGACGTGCCTCTTGCGTGACACGGATTTCGACTGCGCCAAGAGCGCCGGCAAGGTCGCGGGCGAGACGTGCAGCGACTCGTCGGAGTGCAAGGCCGGCAGCACCTGCATCACCGTCAACGACAGCGCGGTGTGCTCGAGATGGTGCGCGGACCCGGGCTTACTTAAACTACCGCATCCCGACTGTGGGGGCTTCGACGCGCCGGTCTGCTACGGCCTCACGCAGTCGATCATGTACAAGGGCGTCGAGTACGGCGCGTGCGGCCCGATCTAGTAGCGCCCTCGGACACGCAACCACGCCGCGCGATCAGAAGCGACCGACGAGCTGCGCGCCGCCGAGCGTGGGGACCACCCCGACCTCGACGTCACCTGCGGCCGCGGCGTCCGGCGGAGCGAGCACGAACCACAGCGCCGCGCCTGCGCCGAGGCCCGCGAGCCCAACACCGAACAGCACTCCGCTCGCCGTGGTGTAGGCGCGGCCGAGGTCCTCGGTCGGCTGGATATCGGGGTCGCAGCCGAGATCGCCGCCGCTGCACGTCTCGCGAATCGTCGCGATCGTCGCCTCCCGCAGCCCCCAGAACACGCCGGCGCCGATGAGCGTCGCAGCGCCCGCCGCGGCCGTCGCGTACGCGGGGATGCGCGACGGGGTCTCGCTCGGCAAGGGAGGCGCGGCCGTGCCGCTCGCCGTGGGCAACGGCGTCGGGGTCACGAGCGGATCGTTCACGGTGAGCTCGACCTCGCGACGCCCCCCGGCCTCGACCGAGATCTTCTTCGCCTCGACGAGCGCACCGTCGCGCCGCGCCTCGATCACGTGCTCGCCCGGATCGAGCGGGATCGCCGTGCCGACGAGCGCGGGGCTGAGCTTCTTGCCGTCGATGAGGATCACCGACGTGCGGAGCGTCCCTTTCACGACGACCCGCACCCTGCCCACGCGCATCCGCAGCGCGTCCGCCCGCGGCGGCGCGTTCTCGGCGACGTCGCGAAACTTGTCGCCGGCCGCGCGCGCCTCTTCCGCCGCGAGCTCGAAGCCATTGAGCGCGTCGACGAGATGGCCGAGCTGCTCATGGCACAGCGCGAGGTGATACCGAACCGACGGCGTCATGCGAACCTGCGCGACGGTCTCGAATTTCTTGAGGGCCGCGCTGTAATCACCGGCCTTCTCGAGCGCCATGCCGTCGATGAACAGCTGGCGTGCCGCGGCGAGCTCCTCGGCGGCAGGCTCCGCGGCGGCAGGCTTTCCCGCTGCGGCAGGCTCCACGGCGGCAGGCTTTCCCGCGGCGGCAGGCTCCACGGCGGCAGGCTTTCCCGCGGCGGTGTTGATCGTGGCGGTCGATGCGCCGCTCGTCGCCTTCGCTGCCGGCTTGCCGTCGTCATTGCGGGGCGCCTTCGCTACCGGCTTGGCGTCGCCCTGCCCGGCTGCCTCTGCGACGGCCGCGTGCGCGTGCAGCACCATGAGGGCCGCGAGCACGGTGCGGCGCCCGAGCCGAGCTTGCCTGCCGAGGGTGCGCATCGGCGCCATCCTCGCACGGGTCGGGCGCTCGTTGACAGGGACTCGCGACGCGCCTCGCGACGAGGGTCGCGCGTGGGCTCGCAAGTGGCCTCGATTTCAAGCGTCGTGCGGCTCTTCGACGCGGGCCCCCGCGCCCGCCGCGAGCATGCGAAGAAACAGCGGTCCACCGATGAGCGCGGTGAACGCGCCGACCGGGAGCTTCGTGCCGACCCACCCGAACGCGACGCGCGACGCGAGCTCGCACAGGCACAAAGCGGCGCCTCCCCACAGCGCCGACAGCGGCAAGAGCACCCGCAAGTCGGGGCCGACCACGCGCCGGAGGACGTGCGGCACGACGAGCCCGACGAACCCGATGAGGCCGGTCATGCTCACGATCGCGCCGACGACGAGGGAGGCGGCGAGCACGGTGCGGCGCTCGAGCGCGCGGACGTCGACACCGAGCGAGGCCGCGGCCTCGTCGCCCAGGCTGAGCAAATTGAGTCGGCCGGCGTCGCGCAAGATCGCCGCACAGCCGAGCGCGACGTAGAGGCCCACCGCCAAAAGACCTGCTGGGCTCGGCAGCTCGACGAACCCGGCGAGCCACGACAGCATGGTTCGCGCGCGCTCGGGCGTGACGAGCACCTTGGCCACCGTGACGAGCGCTGCGCAAATCGAGTTCAGCATCACGCCGGCGAGCAGCACCGAGGCGCCGGACTCCCCGCGCGGCGCGCGAGCCGCGACGAGGCCCGCCACGGAAGTGGCAAGAAGTCCGCCCACCGCAGCGGCGACCGGCGTGACCGCGGCGCCGAGCACCGTGGCCGTCGCGAGCCCGGAGGCGATCGCCACGGTGGCTCCGAGCGCGGCTCCGCCCGACACACCCAGCACGAACGGCTCGGCCAGCGGGTTCTGCATCAGCGCCTGAAATGCCGCGCCGACGACCGCGAGCCCGCCGCCCGCCACGCACGCGAGCAGCGCCTCGCGCAGCCGCACGTCGAACACGATGGTGCGCGCGTGCCCGCGATCCGCCACGAGATCCGCGAACCGCACCGCGTCGCTGCCGAGCATCACCGCCAAGGCGAGGCTCACGGTGAGCGCCACGACGCCGACGCCGACGCCGACACCGAAGCTCGCCCGCCCACGAAGTCGCCGCGACACCAGGGCTCCCTAGGCTCCGTGCCGCCGCTTCTCGCGGCTCCGCGGCCGGCGCGACGCCACGCGCTGCGGAGCTCGGCTCATTGGTTGCGCTCGTAGATGAGGCGAAGCCCGGTGAGCGTGAGGTGGTCGTCGACGTGCTCGATCGAGCGCGTCTCGGGTGCGATGAGCTTCGCGAGCCCGCCGGTCGCGAGCACGCGGCACGGATAGTCGAGCTCGGCCTTGAGCCGCTCGCACAGCCCGTCGACGAGCCCCGCGTAGCCGAACACCAGCCCCGACTGCATCGACGTGACGGCGTTGCGCCCCACGGCCTTCGTCGGTCGCGCGATCTCGACGCGCTGCAGTCGCGATGCCCGCGCGAAGAGGGCGTCCGCCGAGATCTGCACGCCGGGCGCGATGACACCGCCGAGGTAGTCGCCGGTCTCGGTGACGCAGTCGAAGGTGGTCGCGGTGCCGAAATCCACGACAATTACGCCCGATTTCGCCCAGTCGAACGCCGCGACCGCGTTGACGACGCGATCGGCGCCGACCTCGCGCGGGTTCTCGTACAGCACCTTGATGCCCGTCTTGATGCCGGGGCCCACGACCAGCGGCTCGCAGCGAAATCCCTCCTCGAGCACCTGGACGATTGTCTCGTTCAGCGGCGGCACGACGCTCGCGAGCACGGCGCCGTCGACGGCATCGGGATCGACGCCGCGCATCGCGAACATCTGGCGCAAGAGCACGATGTACTCGTCGACCGTGCGCGAGCGGCTGCTCTCGGTGCGCACGTGGTGCACGAGGCGCGCCCCGTCGAAGAGGCCGTAGCTGATGTTCGTGTTGCCGACGTCGACGGCTAAGAGCACGGGGCCTCCGGGTCGCCCATCGTCAGAGCTTGCGCGCGAGCATCACGCCGTCGCGCACCGTGAGCATCACGTTCTCGACGCGCGGGTCGCTCGTCACGCGACGGTTGAAGGCAGCCACGGCCACCGCGGCCGGCGACTTCGGATCGAGGACCTCGCCGCTCAAGAGCGCGTTGTCCGCGATGAGCAGCCCGCCGCTTCGGAGGCGCGGCACGATGGCCTCGTAGTATGCGACGTAGTTCACCTTGTCGGCGTCGATGAACGCGAGACAGAAGGGCCGCTCGTCGAGCGCTCCGAGGGTCGCGAGCGCGTCACCGAGCGCGATGCGAATCTTGCCGCCGTGCGGGCTGCGATCGAAGAAACCCTGGGCCATGCGCGTCGACTCTTCGCTGACGTCGCACGTCACGAGCTCGCCGCCCTCCGGCAGCGCCTCGGCCATGCACAGCGCCGAAAACCCCGTAAAAGTCCCGATTTCGAGGATGCGCCGCGCACCGACGAGCCTCGCGAGCAGGCGCAGGAGCGAGCCCTCGACGCGGCCGACTTGCATCTGTGGCATCGCCGCGCGCGCGTAGGTGGTGTCGCGCAGCTCGTCGAACAACGGCCCGAGCTCGCGCGTGTGCTCGTGCGCGTAAGCTTCGATTTCCGCCGGGACGAAGAGCCTCATCTTGTACGTACTCTGCCGCGGGTATAAACCCCGCCGCCATGCGCCACAACACGCTTCACCGGCTCGTCTGCGGTCTCTCCGTGGTCCTCGCGACGGGCCTCACGACCTTGGCCTGCGACAAGAAGGACGCGCCCGAGGCGACGGCGACCGCGACCAAAGACGTCGCTCCGGCCGGGGCGATCGACAGGCTCGTGGCGCCCGCCGGCACGCTCGCTTTCGGCGGCGCAGAGTCGCCCGACGCGCTCCTCAAGAGCCTCTCCGGGCTCGCGGGGCCGCTCGGCGCGGGCCTCACCCCCGAGCTCGCCACGCACGGCCTCGAACAGGCCCTCGGCCTCGGCGCCGCCTCGGTGGACGCGACCAAGCCGGCACGATTTCTCGTCACCGACGCGAAGGCCACCGAGCCGCTCGTCATCGCCTTCGCCATGAAGAACCGCGACGCCTTCGCGAGCGCGCTGCCCGCGGACAAGAAGACGAACGACGCCGGCAACGCGTACTCGTACGGCCGGGCGAACAAGACCGTGTACGTGAACCTGCTCGACGAGTTCGCGGTCGTGACCCACGCGCCCGAGCTCTTCGGCAAGCACAAGGACTTCGTGAAGCAGCTCCTCGGCAGCAAGGCCGACGGCGCATTCTCGGCGGTCGTCTCGGTGAAGAACGCCTCCGAGATGTTTGGGAAGGAGCTCGACGCGCTGCTAGCCGAGCTGGAGAAGGGCGGCGGCCAGATGAAGGGCACGGGCTTCGCGCCCGGCGCGCCCGCGCAGTCGCTCGAGATGATGCGCGCTGCCGCCACCTTCGTGCGCGAGATCGACACGGTCGCCTTCACGGCCAGCGTGCCGGGCGGCGATCTGCTCGTCACCATCGACACGCGCGCCAAGGCCGAGAGCGCGCTCGCCAAGCACGTCGCCGCGACGAAAGCGGGTCAGCTCGGGCTCCTACCCAAGCTGCCGAAAGAGACGACCTTCGCCGCGATCTTCAGCGTCGATCCGACGAGCGACAACGCGCTCATGAAGCAGCTGTCGCGCTGGGGAATGAAGCTCGGTGTCGGGGCCGCGGGCTCGGCCGAGATGGAGCGCGCGACCGACGCGTTCTACCGCGCGACCACGGGCGAAATGGCGTTCTTCGCGTATCGTCCCGACGGCAAGGGCGACCTCGCGATGGTGTCGCTCTCGGGCGTGAAGGACGCCGACGCCGTTCGCTCCGCGTGGGCCGAGATGATGAAGGCCTACTCCAGCGAAACCGTGAAGAAGGGCTTCGCGCAGGCGGGCTTCGACATCACCTTCACGGAGAACGCCTACAAGATCGGCGACGTCGCGGTGAACGTCACCGAGTCGAAGCTGACCGAAGAGGCGAAGAAGCGTCCCGAGCTCGCCCAGGTCAGCGCCATGCTCGACATGTTCACGACGAGCCACTCGGCGGTCACGAGCGAGCACGTCGTCGTCGCGATGGGCAAGGCTGGCAAGAGCACGCTCGAGGCGTGGCTCGGCGGCAAGGTTCCGGGCGGCCTCGACACCGCGCCCGGCCTCGTGAAGGCCCGCGCCCGAGCGGCCGACAACGCGGTCGGCATCATGTACGGCTCGCCCGTCGAGCTCATCCAATCGATCCTCGGACAAGCGGCGGCAGCGCCCATGCCGGGTGCTCCGGGCGCGTCAGCCCAGGGTGGCGTCGCGCTCAGCGTCGGCCAGAAAGAAGGCGCGCTGCGGATCGTGCTCGACCTCCCGGCCGCGCAGCTCCAAGGGATGGTGGCCGCGGTCGGCGCGCTCGCCGGCGGCCGCCGCTAGCTACTTCACGACGGTCTCGCACCCAACGACCACATCGACCTTGGCCTTGGCGGCCTTGCCGAGATCGACGCACGATTTACCGAGGATCTCGACCTCGTTGCTGGCGTTGAAGTCCCAGCAGCCGTCGAGCTCGCACTTGTCGCTCGGGATCGCGCGCCTCGGCACCGTCGACACCGCGCCGTCGAGCGTGACCTCGACGTTGACGAGGTTCGGCTCGATCGTCTCGCCGGGCGGCGGATCGGGCAACGGGTACACGCACCCGAGCGCGGAGCCGCGGATCTTCGCGATCGCGTCGGCGAGCGCGTTGACGTCGAACTGCCCGCTCGACATGTCGAAGTGGCACGGCTTGCCGGCGAGGTTGCCATTCTGCGCATAGACCGCGCCCTTGGCGCAGTCGGCCGGGACGTGCTCCGGCGCGCCGCTCACCGCGTAGGTGCTGAGCGCGAGCAGCATCGGATAGGGCGGGTTGTCGAAGGGCCCCGTCTTGCCGCCGTTCGTGTTGGTGCCCGGCACGCCGACGATGAAGGTACTGACCGGTGTGTTCGGATCGCTCGCGTTCTGCTTGATGAGCGCGTTGACCGAGTCGGGGATCTCCCAGTCGCTGCAGCCGTTCAGATCCAAGTACCCGGGCCGGCCCGAGAGCGACGTGCAGCTGAAGCCGCCGTCCGTGATCAGGACCAGGATGCGCTTGTCGACGCCGCCGAACGCCTTCAGGCCCAAGTAGCCGCCGGCGAGGCTGTCGTACACGGGCGAGCCATCGTCTTGCGAGCTGACCGGACCGTTCTGCAGCGCGTTGTAGATCTGCGAGCGTACGCCCATCCCCGCGTTCGACTTGTTCGGACCGGCGAGCGCGAGCGGCACCTGCGGCAGCGCCGTATAGCCACAGGTGACCTGGAAATTGAACACGCACGCGGGCCCCGTCACCGTTCCGGTCGGAAACCGCAAGAGCGCGAGCGACATCGAGTCGAACACGTCCTTGTCGATGGCCGACACGATCGCGAGCTGCGCGGTCGTCCATTTGCTCGCGGTGAGCATGCTGGCGCTCGCGTCGAGCACGACCAGCATCGCCGCCGGTGACTGCGCCGCCTCTTTCGTGAAGGCCGCACACTCCGCGAAGCCGGAGCCGCTGCTCACGGTGGTGCCCGCGCCGCCGGTGCCGGTCGGACCACCCGTGGCGCTCTGGCCACCCATCCCGCTCGTCGTCGTCATGCCGCTCGCGGTCGAGCCGCTCGTCGCCGCGCCCCCGTCGTCGCTCGCCCTGTGTCCGGCCGAGCAGCCCGCGTGAATCGTCGCCGCGAGCGCGCCGGCACCTGCCGTCACCGAAAGCCAAGTCTGCATGCGAAGCTCCAGTTTGCTGCGAGAGGTTTTCCCGCGAAGCTCGATGCTACCCGCGAGAAAGCCCCGCGCGAAAGTGGAGTCGCCACCCGCGCGGCGAATTGGAGGTGCTATGGCATCGAAGGCCGTGGCGCGCGCGCGTGCACTTTCTCGGCGCATCCGCCATCTCCCCCGTCGTTCGTGACTCGTCGTACCTCTCCCCGCCCGAGCCTCCTCGAGTGGCTCCGCGCCCCCGTCACGGCAGCGTGCCTCGCGTCGGCGGCGCCAGGTGCGCTCGCGCCGGTCGCGTTCGAGCTGAGCGGCTGCCGCGAGCGCGACGACGGCACCTCCCCGACCGGCGTCGCTGAGTCGCTCCCCACGCTCGCGCTCAAGGACGAGACACCCGACCTGCTCTTCACGTGGATCGACGCGAAGGGCAACGCACACACGGCCGTGTCGATCGGCGAGATCCCCGAAGTGCATCGAGCCGCCGTCCGCGTCGTCACGAGAGAGGCCGGCCACGGCGCGAGCTTCTACGTCGCCGACCTAACAAGGAAGCAGGCCGACGAAACCTACGCGGTCCGCACGATTCCACGCAGCGAATGGGAGCAGCTGCTCGACCAGCGCCGCGCCGCCGGGCGCACGCCGCCACCACCACCACCACCCGCCTCCGCGGCCCCGAGCGACGGGACCGAGCACCGCGCGCCGCACCCGAGCGCTCCGTTGGCAGAGAGCGACCCATCCGCACCGAACCACCATGCACCGCGCGGCGTGAGCGTGACCGTGTACGGAGCCGAGTGGTGCGGCCCGTGCCACGAGGCCCGCGCGCACCTCGAGCGCCGCGGCGCGAGCGTCACCTACTACGACGTCGATCGTGAGCCGGCCCGCGCACGGGAGCTGCAGTCCAAGCTGCGCGCTGCCGGCCGATCGGGGGGCAGCATTCCGGTCATCGACGTTCAGGGTAAGCTCCTCGTCGGCTTCAATCCGCGCGCCATCGACAGCGCGCTCGAGAAGGCCCAAAAAGGCGGCGTCTCGCTCTAGCAGGCTGTTGAAATGGCGAGCGACGCCGAGAGGCTCGAGCGACAACCCGATCATTCTACGCGCCGCCCGTTGTATAGGGGCGAGCACCATGGTCGAGCTCAGGATGCCGCAGCTCGGTGAGTCCGTCGCCGAGGGAACGGTCACGCAATGGCACGTCAAGGTGGGCGACCGCGTGCGTCGCGAGCAGCCGCTGCTCGAGGTCGCGACGGACAAGGCCGACAGCGAGGTCCCGTCTCCATGCGACGGCGTCATCACCGCGCTCTCCGCGAAAGAGGGCGACATCATCCCGACCGGCGGCGTGCTCTGCACCATCGATGCGGCCACGTCGGCGGTACCCGCGGGTGACGGCGAGCGGCGCGCCCCCGCGGCTCTGGCCCCCGCGGCTCTGGCACCCGC
>SYFR01000096.1 GCA_005800325.1 Myxococcales bacterium
ACAGGAACCCTCCGGCTAGACGCAGCCTGTGTCGTACGAGCAGCCGGGTTACGTGCCGCAGCCGGCGCAGTACGAGCAGCCGGGCTTTGCGCCGCCGCCTGTGTCGTACGAGCAGCCGGGTTACGTGCCGCAGCCGCCGCAGTACGAGCAGCCGGGCTTTGCGTCGCAGGCGCCGTCGTACGAGCAGGCGGGTTACGCGCCGCATGCGTCTCAGCCGCCGTCGTACGGGCAGCAGCTTCATGCGTCGCAGGCGCCGTCGTACGAGCAGGCGGGTTACGCGCCGCATGCGTCTCAGCCGCCGTCGTACGGGCAGCAGCTTCATGCGTCGCAGCCGCCGTCGTACGAGCAGCCGGGTTACGCGCCGCATGCGTCTCAGCCGCCGTCGTACGGGCAGCAGCTTCATGCGTCGCAGCCGCCGTCGTACGAGCAGCCGGGCTATGTACAGCCCGCCTCATACGAGCAGCCGCAAAGCTACGGTCAGCCCGCCTCTTACGAGCAGCCCGCCTCATACGAGCAGCCGCAAAGCTACGGTCAGCCGCCATCGTACGAGCAGCCGGGCTACGTACAGCCGCCATCGTACGAGCAGCCGGGCTACGTACAGCCGGCGTCGTACGAACAGCCAGGTTACGCACAGCCGGCGTCGTACGAACAGCCAGGCTACGCGCAGCCGGCGTCGTACGAGCAGCAGGGCGGCTACGCGCAACAGGCGTCATACGAGCAACAGGCGTCATACGAGCAACAGGCGTCATACGAGCAACAGGCGTCATACGAGCAACAGGCGTCATACGAGCAACAGGCGTCACACGAGCAACAGGCGTCACACGAGCAACAGGCGTCACACGAGCAACAGGCGGGATACGCGGGCGAGGCCGCCGCACCCGCAGCGAGCTTGGACCTCATGGCGCAGGACACCGGTCCCGTCGCGCTCGTGAATCAAATCCCGGCCGATGTGGCACGTTCGGACGCCGAGGCGATCGACGCGGAGGCCGAGGCGATCGACCTCGACGGCGACGCGGTAGAGCTCGTCGACGACGAGCCCGCGTGAGCTCAGCCGCCGACGCCGACGCCGACGCCGACGGCGGCGCGCGGGAGTGGATCGTTCCGCCGGCGCTCCGGCCACGCGACGTCGTGCGCGTGATCGCCCCCTCGGGACCGTTCGACGCCACCCTCGTGTGGCGCGGGCTCGGGTGGCTCGCGGAGCGCTACCGGGTCCGGTTCGACCGCGGGATCTTCGAACGGCGCGGCTATCTCGCGGGCGACGATACGCGGCGCCAGCGCGAGCTCGAGGCGGCGCTCGGCGAGCCCGACGTCGCCGCGATCGTCTGCTCTCGTGGCGGCTATGGGGCGTCGCGCTACGCGCATCGCGTCGACTTCGGCAAGCTGCGCCGCGAGCCGCGCTGGCTTGTGGGTTTCTCGGACGTGACGGCGCTCCACGTCGAGGCGGCGAACGTGCGCGTCGCGACCCTGCACGCGGCGAACGTCTCTGGGATTGGCCGCGGCGACGCCGTGGCGCGCGACGAGCTCGTCCTCGCGCTGGAGCGTCCGCGCGATGTGCGCGTGCACGCCCACCTCACGACCCGCGTGGCTGGCGTGGCGCACGGGCTCCTCTTCGGCGGCAACCTGACCATGCTGCATGCCTGCGCTGCCGCCAACCGCCTCGCGGTCCCTCGTGGAGCCATCCTCTTTCTCGAGGACGTGACCGAGCGGCCGTATCGCATCGATCGCATGCTCGCGACGCTGCTCGCGGGTGGACACTTCGCGGGAGTAGCCGGCGTCGTCCTCGGCGATTTCACCGAGTGTGCTGCCGGCACGGACCGCGTGACCGTCGACGACGTCGTCGGCGAGCTGCTCGTCCCGCTCGGCGTTCCGCTCGCTGCCGGGCTCGCCGCTGGCCACGCGCTTCGCAACGTCCCTTTGCCGCTCGGCCTCCCGGCACGCCTCGCCGCCGAGTCGGACGGCGCGTCGCTCACCGTCGGCGCGAGCGACGCTTCACCCGTCTAGGCTAGTGTGTGTAGCGAACGCTGAGCCCCGGCTCTACGCCGACGACGAAGCTGCCGAGCACGTCGTCGGCGGGGTAGGTGCCGACGCCGTCCGAGCCTGCCGCGAGCTCGATCGAGTCGTCCCAGTGCGGCGCGACCACGCCGATGAGCATGAGCGCCTTCACGTCGAGTGCGAGTTCGACGGGGCCGAGCCGGTAGCCGACGCTCGCGGTCGGGTCGACATAGACGTAGGTCGCGCTCGGCGTGCTCATGGACTTCGGCGCCGTGAAGGTTCCGCCCTGCTGCGCTTCGAACGTTCCTTCGCGGACGTCGCGGAGCTTTGCCTGCATCACGCCGACGCCCACGCGGAAGCGCGCGGGGAATTGCTCGCCCACGCGGTAGCCGATGGTCGCGCCGCCTAGAAAACCGAAGAGCCGCCGCTGATCGTTGGCAACCCCAAAGGTCGGTGTCGGAAAGCCGACCGGTGAGAGCGTGGCCGAGCGCCCGGTGACCTCCTGGGAGGCGATGAGCCCCCCGACCTCGACGCCGAAGCCGAGGCCGCTGCCGAGCTCGTAGCCGCCGTGGACGAGCGCGAGCGCGCCGAGGCCGACGGACGAGGTGCAGTCGCTCGCGCAATCGCTCGCAATCTTCCCGCCGAAGCTCGGCACGATGAGCAGCCCCGCGCTCGCGTCGACCATCCAATTACTCGGCTTGCGCCACGCGGGCGCGTCCTCGTCGCGCTCGAGCGCGATGTCGACGATCTCGCGACCGCCCTTTTTCAGGTCCACGGCGCGCGAGGCGCTGAGAAATCCCTCGGCGCGGACCTCGAGCTTGTGCGCCCCGGTGCGGAGGCGTCCGAGCCACACGCCGTTGCCGACGTTGACCGAGTCGATGAGCACGGCGGCGCCGGGCGGTGTCGGGTTCACGCGCAGCGAGGCGTCGAGTGCTTCGACCACGAGCGCGAGATCCGTCGTCTGCTGCGACACGACGCGCGCTTCTGCGGGCTGAGAGCCGAGCTTTCCACCGCCCGACAGCGCGACGACGTGGGGACCGACGCCCACGGTGCCGCTCCACGGCGTGGTGCCGACCGCCACGTTGTCGACGAGCACCTTCACGTTTTTGCCCCCGCGCTCGGTCACCCGAAGCGTGCCCGAGTCGACGAGCCGCTTCAGCTTCACGTCGACAACAGCGATCCGCCCGCCGGCGACGTCGGTCCGCGTCTCGAACGGCTCGTAGCCCGCCTTGAAGATGCGCACCGTGTGCGTGCCCGAGGGAACGCGCAGCGGCTTCACCGGCGGATACTCGCCACGGTCGGCGCCGGTGATCGAGATCGATGCGCCCGCCTCGGCGCCGACGATCTCGATCGTGCCGACGAGCGAGCGAAGCTCGGCGAGCTCCTTCTGTGCGGCCTCGCGCTCGGCGTCCGGCAGCTTGAAGTCGCGCAGCAACGTCTCGAACATGTCGAGCGCCTCGTCGTAGCGCTGCAGGCGACGAAGCGTGACGGCCGCGTTGTTCGTGGCGACACGCGTCGGAAAGAGCTCGCGCGAGGCGAGAAACTCCGCCAAGGCCGGGGCCCACGCTTGCTCGTCGAGGAGCTTCACGCCGCGCAAGAAGCGCTCCTTTGCCTTGTCCTTCTGTTCCTGCGTGAAGACGGGCGCGTCGTCGATGGAGGCCTCTCGCGAAGGGGGGAGCTCCGCCGGCGGCGCAGCCTTGGGCGCGGCCTTCGGAGGCGCGGGTGAAGGCGCGGCTCTCGGCGTGGGCGCGGCTCTCGGCGCCGGTGCCGCTTTCGGTGCGGGCGGCGCAGGCTTCGGAGACGCGGGCGCGGGAGTCGGTGCGGTCGCCGGTGCCACTTTCGGTGCGGGCGCGGCCGCCGGGGGATCGTCGTACGGATCCTGCGCGCTCGCCGGGACCGCGATGGCAAGGCACAGCGCCACGGGGACGAGGCGCCTACCTTGCATCGTTTCCCGCGGGCTCAGTTGAACTCTCCCACGTTCTTCTGGATGCCGCGCGGAACGGGCCCGACGGCCGGCACGGCGCTGGCGCTCGTCGTGCCATCGGCCTTGCGGGTGATGAGGGTCTTCTTGCCGACGACCACCTCGACGCGCACGGGCAAGGCGCCGTTTTCGGTGATCACGATGTCGGCGGTGGTCTCGCCGGTGCCCTTCGAGACGCGCACGCGGTGCACGCTGCCGAGCGCGCCCGTGAGCTCGAGGATGCCGTCCTTCACGGCGACATCGACGCCCTCGACCGCGACCTTGGCGTCGCGCGGCTCGATGCTCACCTGCACGCGCTTCGGCTTGCTCTCCACCGCAGCGGCCGCAGAAGTCGTCGCGGCGGTCGCGTCGGCTGCTGGCGTTGCCGTCACCGCGGCGGTCGCGGGCTGTGTGGCGGCAGCATCGGCCGCAGCGGCAGGAGGCTTCTCGCCCTTCATCACGAGCACGCCGAGCGCCGCCGCGGAGACCGCGAGCGCCGCGCCGACGACGATGAGCTTCGTCTTCGTCCCGCCCGAGCGCATGGGCTCCGGCTCGGCGATGATGGGCCCAGTCGTCGAGCCGCTGATGGCGCCTCCCACGACCGTTCGGCCGCTGATCGGCGTGTCGGCCGTGGCGGCACCCACCGAGGGCGAGCTCATCGAGACGGTGCCGGACGCGCCTGTCGTCGGGCCCGACATCGGCAGCTGCGACAGGCGCGGGACCTCCACGCTCGCGCTGTCGTTCACCGACACGAGCATGTTCTTGTGGATCCCCCAGCCGTTCGGCAAGAACGGCAAGATCGCGTCGAACAGCTCCTGTGCGGACTGAAAGCGCTCGTCGGGGTTCTTGACGAGGCACTTCTGCACGATCGCTTCGATCTCGGGGGGCACCCACGGCGCAAACTCGCTGATCGGCGGCGGCGGCTCGGTCACGACCATGAGGATGAGATCGCCGAGCGCGGTCGCGTGGTGAAACGGCGTGCGGCCGCACAGCATCTGGTAGCCGACGGCGCCGAGCGAGTAGAGGTCGGTGCGGTGGTCGATCTGCCGCTTGCCGCGCGCTTGTTCGGGCGAGACGTAGAGGGGCGACCCGAGCAGGCTGCCGGTCTTCGTTAGGTCGGCGCCGTCGGTCGTGTTCGCCTGCTCCATCTTCACTTTGGCGATGCCGAAATCGAGCAATTTGATGACGATTTCGCCAGCGTCGCGCTGCGCCAAGAAGAGGTTGTGCGGCTTGATGTCGCGGTGAACGACCCCTTGCTGGTGCGCCTTCTCGAGGCCGAGGCACGTCTGCGCGACGACGCGAAGCATGAGGTCCGGCGAGACCGCGCCGATGCGCTTCGAGAGGTGCTGCAGATCCTCGCCCTCGAGGTATTCCATCGCGAGGAAGGGCAGGGTGCTGTTGCGGTCGAGGCCCGCGTCGAGCACCTGCGTGATGTACTGCGTGTCGATGGCGCCGGCGGCGCGCGCCTCGCGCTCGAAGCGGCTGAGGACCTGAGGGTCTTGCGAGAGGTCGAGCGAGTTGATGACCTTGACTGCACAGCGCCTTCCGGTGCCCGTGTGCTCGGCCTCGTACACCGAGCCCATGCCGCCCTGACCCAAGATCCGGCGAACCAGGTATTTCCCGTCGATCGTCTCGCCAATCACCGCAGCGCGCCCTCTCTCATGGTCCGCGCCGACCATACGGTAGGCGCCCTTGCGCGTCTAGCCGGCGCCGTGACCCGCGAGGGCCGGCGCACCATCGGACAGATCGCACTTTGTGGTTTTGCGTGCGGGTGTACGCACTTTGTCCGACCAATCGACACGGCATGGCGCGATCCGCGACTGCAGGGGCTGGGACGAGCTGCGTGACTCGTCAACGCATGGGGCAACCACCCGACGATGCATCGCGCACGCGTTCGCTCGCGTCGATGGCGTTCGGGCGCGCTTCGTACTATGCCGCGCGCGCCTTCCGCGCTCGGCGCGCCTTGATGGACCGATGCCTCAC
>SYFR01000010.1 GCA_005800325.1 Myxococcales bacterium
AGCCGCCGCGTCCGCCGAGGGCGACCAGCAGGTGAAAGCGCACGCGGCCCTTGCGCGCATCGAGCGAGCGCTTGCAGACGTCGAGCTCCGGGAGATCGCTCTCAGGCACGCCGAGCTTGCGGCTCACGAGCGCCCGCAGCGCGGCCTCGTCGTCGGCATCGTCGAGACCGAGCTCGAGCTCGACTTCTTCGGGGAGCACGCGAGTCATGAAGTGCGCGGCGCAGTGCCGCCCGACCAGGCGAAAGTTCGCATGAGCGGGCACAGACTGGGGTGGATCCGAGCGCCTTTCAAGCGCTCCACATCACGAAGGTGCGATCGACGGCTGAGGGTTACGCGTCCGATCGGTGAATGCCGGCTCCGCAGATGGCGCCGCTGGAGCCGAAGCCCACCCGCGCGCTCGTTCGAAACGAGCATGCTAAACCTGCTCATGTTCGCTCCCGCGATTTCGGACGTGGTTCACGCGGGACTGGCGTTCAATCCACGCGCCGTCATGCCCATCGACGCCATCAGGGGCGCGGTTCGCGCGTTGTTCGACGAGCTCGATGCCGCAGGTGTCAGCTACCTGCTCGTCGGCGGCGTCGCGCTGTTGTCGTACATCGAGGGGCGCAACACACAGGACGTCGATCTGCGATCGACCTGCTGCGATCGACCTGCTCGGATCGACCTGCTCGGATCGGCCTCGAAAGACCGCGCGCGAGCGGCTAAGCTCCCGCTGTTCCCTCTGCCGACCTCCGTGAGGAGCTGACGAATGAATCCCGAGTAATAACGAACCCGGGGCGCGAGCGATTACCGTGGTGTGCCGCCCGGCATAGTTCTCCAGGTAGCCTGAAGCGGTGCCAAGCGCCCCACCTAGCGTTTGCTAGGGGTTCACGTCAATCTCCCACGATCTCGGTGGTCGGGAACTTTAGGGTCGCATCGCGCGGCCCTTTTTTTCTTGGCCTGCAGCGCGCGGCCGCAGGTCACTCCCGCCGCGCGGCGAGCGCCGCCAGCAAACGCTCGTGGATCCCGCCGAAGGCGCCGTTCGACAAAAGCGCGACAGAATCACCCGGGCGCGCGTCGCGGCACACGAGGCGCACGATGGCGTCGAGCGATTCGGCGCGCTCGGCCTGCCTGCCGCGTGCAGCGAGCGCCGCCACGAGCTCATCCAGATCGAGCGCCTCGGTCGCCTGGATGTTCGAGCGGCCGAGCGGCGCGAAGACGACGCGGCTCGCGGTGTCGAACGCCTCGACGTACGCGGCTTGATGAAGCGCACGGCAGGCCGTCGCGGTTCGCGGCTCGTAGATGGCGAAGAGCGCGCCCTCCTTGTGGCGTGCGCGCAGGGCGGCGAGGGTTTCTCGCACGGCGGTCGGGTGGTGCGCGAAATCGTCGTAGACCCGCACGCCGTCGATCTCCCCGCGCAGCTCTTGCCGGCGCGCGACCCCCTCGAACCTCGCGAGCGCGGCCGTCGCGGTGGCGAGCGGCACGCCGAAGCCCTGGCAGACGGCCCCGAGCGCGGCGAGCGCGTTCTTCGCGTTGTGTGCCCCCGAGAGCTGCGTCGCGACGCGGCCGACCATCACGCCGCCCGCATAGAGATCGAACGCCTGCCCGCTCGCGTCCGAGCCCGCCGGCGCGCCGAGCCAGTGCGGCGGCTGACCGTGCAGCTCGTCGCCTTCGAGCGCGTACCACGCGACCTCGGCCCGCGCGTGCCTCCTCGTGAGCTCGACCACGCGCGCATCGCCCGCGTAGGCGACGATGAGCCCGTGCGGCGGCACGCGCTCGAGAAACCCCGCGAACGCCGCGAGGTACGACGCCTCGTCGGGGTAGATGTCGACGTGGTCGTGCTCGATCGACGTGACGACGGCGACCTCGGGGCGGTAGTGCCACATCTTCGGCGTCTTCTCGAAGAACGCCGTGTCGTACTCGTCTCCCTCGACCACGAACGGCGCCTTGCGCTGCGGCGCTCTCGCGCTCGGCTGCCCCGCGAGCGGCAGGCGCGTGCCCGCGGGCTCGCGGCGCGGCAGCTTGAAGCTGGTTCCGAAATTCTTCGGCAGCCCGCCGACCAGGAACCCGGGCTCGAGGCCGGCCGCCTCGGCGAGCCACGCGGCGATCGCCGTCGTCGTCGTCTTGCCGTGCGTGCCCGCGACGACGAGCGGTGAAGTGCCCTCGAGCACGTGGCTCGCGAGCGCGTGCGCCATCGACGCGTACGGGATACCGCCGTCGATCGCGGCGCGCGCCTCGGGGTTGTCCTTCTTGCAGACGTTGCCGATGACGACGAGGTCCGGCCGCGGCTCGAGGTGGTGCGCGCCAATCCCCTCGCGCGTCTCGATCCCCCAGCGCGCGAGGGCCGGCCCCATCGGCGGATAGAACGCGACGTCGGAGCCGGTGACGCGATGGCCCGCCTGCTTGAAGAGCCCCGCGAGCGAGCCCATCCCGGTGCCGGCCACGCCGACGAAATGCACGTGCATGCGCTCTCGTTAGCAGCGCCGCGCGAGGGCGGGCAAGCCGGCAGGCGGCGACGGCCCGATCGGTGTCTCGCGGAGTTGGCGCGGGAGGGGGCGCCGCGCCCACCGCAGGTCCATCGTGGTCGCACCACGACGGCTGCGTGCGTTCCGCTCAGTGCGCGTTCTTGTAGAGGGCGAAGGAGGCGCCCCCGGGATCCTGCGCGATGGCGAAGCGCCCGATGTTGGGGATGTCCTGCGGCGGCATCACGACCTTGCCGCCGAGCTCGGCGACTTGCGCTGCGCTCGCGTCGACGTCGGCGACCGCGAAGTAGGTCAGCCAGTGCGACGGCACGCCCGCCATGTGGGGCGGCATCGCCATCATGCCGCCGATCTGACCCTGCTTGCCCTCGCCGGCGCGCGAGAAGAGCGTGTACGTGCCCATCGGCCCCATGTCGTGGGATGAGGTCTCCCACTCGAGGGTCTTCGCGTAGAACGCGCCGGCCTTGGTGGGGTTCGTCGAGAACAGCTCGCTCCAGCAGAGCGACCCGGGCTCGCGCGTGGTGCCGACCCCGAAGTGCTGCTTTCCCTGCCAGAACGAGATCGTCGCGCCGCTCGGATCTTGCAGCACCGCCATCCGGCCCACCTCCATCACGTCGAAGGGCGCCTTGAGGATGGTCGCGCCGAACTCGCGGGCGCGCGCGCTCATTTGATCGACGTCGTCGACCGCGATGTACGTCATCCAGTGCGGCGACACGCCCGCCTGCTCGGGGCCGAGCTCGTAGAACGCCGCAGCGTCGGCGCCCTCGAGCTTGCACATGGTGTAGGTGCCGCCGCCGCCCGTGGGCAGGTCGACGAAGGTCCAGCCGAAGAGGGCGCCGTAGAAATTCTTGGCGCTCGCCGCGTCCGTGGTCCCGAGATCGATCCAGCAAAATGAGCCTTGTTTGTGGGGCGTGTTCTTCGACATGTGCTTCTCCGTGATGTGTCGCGACTACGTAGGCACGGCGCTCACGCTGTCACGAGCGAAATGCGCGGCGGCGGCGGCGCGAGAGCTACAGGCGTGCGTTGGCGCCCGTCGCAGCCGCGAAAGGCGTAGGCGCGAGGCCGCGGCGGCGTTAAGCCGGGCGCCACTCTGGGCGAGCGCATGCGGGCGCCCGCGAGGGAGCACCGATGACTTACGATCACCTGGGCATCGAGGCCCGCTGGCAGGCCTACTGGGACGAACACGAGACGTTCAAGGCCGTGCGCCGGCCGGGCAAGCAGAAGGCCTACATCCTCGACATGTTTCCGTACCCGTCGGGCGCGGGCCTGCACGTCGGGCACCCCGAGGGCTACACGGCGACGGACATCGTGTGCCGCTTCCTGCGGATGCGCGACGTCGACGTCTTGCACCCGATGG
>SYFR01000097.1 GCA_005800325.1 Myxococcales bacterium
GACGTCGATGTTCGACGACCCGTCGAGCGGGTCGAACACGACGAGATACGACGCCTCTTTGTGCTCCGAGAGCACGCGAATCGTCTCTTCTTCTTCGCTCGCGATGGCCGCGCAGTGGTGTCGTCGCCCGAGCACCCGCACCAGGGTCTCATTCGCTTCCTCGTCGAGCTTCTGGACCTGCTCGCCCTGGACATTCGTGTCGCCGGTGTAGCCGAGCACGTTCGCGAGCCCTGCGCGACGCACGCGTGAGGTGACCATCTTGGCGGCGAGCGCGATCTGATTGAGCAGCGAGGTGAAGTAGCCGCGGGCCTCCGCCCGACCGAGCATCCCCTCGAGAATGTATGTCTCGAGCGTGAGCCCGACGCGGGACTGATTCATCGACGAGGGCTCGTACGTATCCATGGCTCGGAGATGGCTCCGAACGCGACGCCCGTCAATCGGCGAACGCCCGCGCGACGGCGCGCGCCGATCGCCTAGGCGTTGCTGTCGCCGGTGCTGTCGGCGGTGCTGCCGCGGTTGCTGCCGCCGGTGCTGTCGGCGGTGCTGTCGGCGGTGCTGTCGGCGGTGCTGCCGCCGGTGCTGTCGCCGCTAATGTTGGCGATGCTCGCGGCTGCACTCACTGGGGCGTCGCGCCCGAAGGCAGCGTCGGCACGAGCTCGGGCGGCAGCGGCGGGATCTGGAACAGCTCCGGTGGCAGCGGTCCGATCGGCAGCGCCGTCGGGAGCGTGGGCAGGCCCGGGATCGCGGGGAGCCCGGGAATTTCCGGAAATCCTGGGATCTGGATCGTCGCCGGCGCGCTCGTGGCGCGCACGAGCTCCCAGCCGCCCTGGTCGCTGTCGGAGAGCATCGCTCCGTAGCTGCCGCTGAGGTTGCCGTTCGCCTGCTGCGTGAACGTCGCACGGCCGCCGCTCGCGCCGAACCAGCCGCAGTCGAGCCGCGCGCCGGTCGCTGCGCAAGCGAGGCTGCCGCCGGCGTAGCTGCAGTTGACGGCCGCGCCGAGCTGGCCGCACACGACGTCGCCGCGCGTCGAGGTGTACGTGCCTGCGAAGCCCCCGGCAGCCACGGCACCAGGTGCTGGCGCCGGCAGCACCGGCACCGGCGTGGGCCCGGGCAGCACGCCACCGCCGTACAGCGCCGCGAGCCCGGCCGCGTCGCCGGGAGAGAGAGCCTCGCGCTGGCCGATCACCGCGTTCGGAACCTTCGGCACGATCGTCGGATTGCCGCTCTTCGAATACGCACCCCTCGAGTAGTGCATGATGCTGCCGTAGTCGTACGCGCCGAGGTCGACCGTCTCCTTGTGGATCTCGAACTCCGACTCGAAGCCCGGGCTGATCTCGCTCCACACGATGGTCACGTAGGCGTCGCGATCGGCGCGCTCTTGCTCGTGAAATAGACCCGCGGCGTGTCCGATCTCGTGCACGACGCTGCCGCGCTCGGTGCACCCCGCGACGTGGATCGGCTGCGGTCCGCCAATGCGACCCACGTACGACGAGCAGTTGTTCGCGCCGAGCTGCGTGAAGACGACGTAGTCCTGGTCCGCGAACGTGCGCGGCCGAAGCTTGACCACGCTGTGGCCGGACACGGTCGCGACCGCCCAGTCGATCATCGGGCGCTTGCCGGCCGCCGACGCGTCGATTTCGTACGGGATGACGCCGCCCGGCCAGCGCAGGCTGCTGGCCGAGTGCGCGGTCGCGTAATGTGCACCCTCCGCGGGAGCGGCGACGCGCGGTGCCGCGTACAGCGTGGCGACGAGGTGCGCCGGGCCGAGCAGCACGTCCCCGTGGTACACCGCCATGCCGTCGACGATCTGGTAGCGAACGTTGCTTCGCTTCAGCGCGCCCGGGAGGTAGATCGACGCGGTGCCCTGCGGGTAGGGCGTCGACGACGCCGGCGCATGCGTCTCGGGTCGCATCGCGGCGAGGCCCGCAGCGGCCGCCGGCACGTGATAATAGCCGGCTGGAGCAACCGCTCCTGTCGACGGGGCGCAGCCAACGTTCGCGAGCAGCCACGTGGCTGCCAACGTGACGACGACTCGCCTCATCCCGTTAGCCTCTTGGTTGCTCATCGCACCGCCCCTTTCGAGACCACGGCGACCAAGCGGTAGCGCTTCGATGAGGCGTCCGCTGGGCGCTCGCTCGCGGCCGACACCTCGACCGTGAGCTCGTACTCGAATCCCGGCTCGAACACGAAGCCCTCGATGCTCGTGTAGAAGAGCGTCCACACTTCCTTCGCGGTCTTGCGCACGCGGAGGCACTCGGTCATGCCCTCGCCTTCACAGGGTACGCGCTTGGCGTCGACGAAGAGCGTCTGCTTCACGGGCGGGGTCGGCGCAGGCGCCGTGGCGCTCGCGGCGCTCGCTGCGACGGCGCTTCCGCTCGCGTCCGGCGCCGGCTCGAGAGTCGCGGTAGCGGTCGCCGAGGGGGCTGCTGTTGGGGTCGCGGTGGGGGCCGCCGTTGCGGCGGTCGTCGACGTGGCGCCTGCCGTGAGCCCTGAATTCCCGGGGATCGGCGCCGGCGCGCACGCGGCACCGAGCAGTGCAGCAAGAAGCAACCAAGGGTGAGCCATCCGTGCATCCTAATGCGAATCGTCGCGCCTCATGCGACGGGGCCATGCTCGAAGCGCAGCGTCGCGTCGGCGAGGCCCGTCGGCGAGCGAGAGCGATGCTCGACACGCAGCGTCCCGCCGGCGGGGCCATGCCGCGACTCCCGCGGTAGGCGCATCGCTCGCGACAATCGTGTGCAATCGGCGTCGACCGCATGAAGACAGTGTGCTTACATGCGCGCCTTCGGCCGTCCCGCGACGCGCGCAGCCGCGACGTTCTTGCGGAGCCCACCGCGCACCGAGCCTCGAAGGAACTTCATGGACCTCAAGATCACCGTCTCCTCCGCCGTCCCGCTCCAGTCTGCCAGCGAGGTGCTCGTGCTCGGCGTGCCGGCCGGTGACGCGCTCAAGCGCGCGCTCGCACCCCTGTCCAAGGCGCTTGGTGCGCAGCTCAAGAAGGCGCTCTCGCGCGCAGATTTCACCGGTAAAAAGGGCCAAACCTGCGAGGTCGCCGGCGGCGGCGCCGTCAAGGCCGGCAAGGTGGCGTTGTTCGGCCTCGGCGCGCCGGAGGAGTTGACGCTCGCCGAGCTGCGCCGCCTCGGAGCTCGCGCGGCGCGCTTCGCCCGCTCCGCCCAGTGCGTGTCGCTTGGCGTGGCGGTCGCGCCAGAGGCGCTGCCGGCAGCGGGGCTCCCGGGCGCCGAGGGCGAGGTCGCACAGGGCATCGTGCTCGGAGCGTACCGATTCGACCAGTACAAGACGGGCGACAACGTCACCAAGCACCCGCTCGAGCGCGCGACGGTCATCACGCACCAGCGCGTCGACGGAAAGCTTCGCGCCGCGGTGGCGACGGCCATGAATGTGGGTCAGGCGGTCTGCCTCGCGCGCGACCTCATCAACACGCCGCCGAACGATCTCTTCCCCGAGGCGCTCGCCGCCTACGCCCAACGCGTGTGCACCGAGCGCAAGGATGCTGGCCTCTCCTGCACCGTGCTCAAGCACGCGCAGATCAAGCAGAAGGGGATGCAGCTTCTCGACGCGGTCGGTCGCGGCAGCGTTCACGGGCCGTGCCTCGTTCACATGAAGTATCGACCCACGGGCGCTGGCAAAGACGACAAGCTCCCGCGCTTCGCGTTCGTCGGCAAGGGCATCACCTTCGATACCGGCGGCATCAACCTGAAGGTGCAGGGCGGCATCGAAGAAATGAAGTTCGATATGTGCGGCGCCGCATCGGTGCTGGGCACCTTCCTGGC
>SYFR01000098.1 GCA_005800325.1 Myxococcales bacterium
TCCCCGGCGACCGCGCGAACGCGTGCAACCGACCGAGCCGAGCGGCCCCCGTCGACCGCGCGAACGCGTGCAACCGACCGAGCCGAGCGCCGCGCGGCCAGCGCCTCCCCCGAACCGAGCCGCGTCGCGCGCGTGGGCGGAGCTCGAGGAGCGTGCGGCGCCGCGCGGTGAGCCGCGTCAAGACTCCAAGCCCACGAAGAAGCGCAGGCCTTAGCCAACGCGCCGTTCGTCGCGATGAGCGCGGCGCACGAGCGAGATCGCCTCGCCGCGGAGCTGGTGGTGCCAGGGCGGTCGGTAACCCGCGGAGCGCGCCTTCAGCTCGCTGAGGGCGCCATCGTAGGCGACCTCACAGAGCTCCACGGTGCGGCCGAACGTATCGAGCACCGCAAACTGCGCGCGCGCGTGCTCGCGGCGGGCGCCATCGACGGAGCCGGGGTTGAGAAAGATGCGGGCGCCGTAGTCGAGCTCGACACGGCCGCTCGTCGCGCCGCGGGTCACGACGTACCCTGCGGCGGTCGCGCGCACGGTATGCACGCCGGCCGCATGCGTATGCCCGAAGCAAGCGAGCCACGTCGCAGGCGAGCGCGCGGCGAGCAGTCGCTCGTTGTGGATGAGCTCTGCATCGCCACGGCAATACCGCCGCACGTCGTCGATGCAGCCGTGGAACATGAACAACCCCTTCTCGAGCGCGAAGGTGGTCGGCAGGCGCGAGAGCGCCTCGAGCGCGGCGTCGTCGATCGTCGCCCGCGTACGCTCCACGGCGAAGCGCGCGCCGTACCAACAAGCGTCGGTGTCGAGCACCCCGAGCGCCATGCGATCGTGATTGCCGGCGATGCAGGTGGCGCTCCTCGTGAGCTCCGCGACGACCTGATTCGGATCGGCGTTGTAGCCGACGAGATCGCCGACGCAGAGCACCCGCTCGACGCGACGCCGGTCGAGCTCGCGCAGGACCGCGGTCAGCGCCTCGACGTTGCCATGCGGATCACCAATCACACCGATCTGCGCCATACGCTGTACCTCCGGCGAAGTGCCTGCTCGAACCACACGGCAGCGGGCAGCGGGTCATCCCACGCGAACAGCTCGTAGAGCTTCGGCGTCGCGATGAGCGAGGCGAGCCACGCGCGGTACGAGAGGTTCACCTCCGGACGAGCCGCGAGGTCGAGGACGAGGTTGACCCAGCGCTTACGCGGGCGACACGTCTCGGGCACCGGCGGCAGGCCTTCGACCAGGTGCCGGTACGCAGCCAAGGGGACGTTCGCACCGGAGGCCGCGCCGAGGTAGTTCCAGAGCGTGAAGCGCAGGTTCGCCTCGAGCAGCACGAGCTCGTCCCGCGCCGTCCGCAAGAAGTCGAGCTTGAAGGCGCCGACGATGCCGAGGCGCTCGACGGTGTCGCGCCCGACGGAGGCGAGGCGCGGATCGTCGCAGAGCTCGATGAACGAGCTGTCTCCCCCCGACGGCGGTCGCGTACGCAGCTTTCGCCCGCAGAACTCGGTGAGGACGCGGCCTCCTTCGTCGGCGAAGCCGTGGTAGCTGACGAGATCGCTCACGTGCGCTTCGAGGTGCTCTTGAATGACGAGCCGATCGCGGTGACGCCGCGCATCGGGCTCGCGGAGGAGCTCATCGAGCGCGAGCACGCGGGCTTTGTGCCCGGCCATGAGCCCGCGCAGCAGCTGACTCGAGCCATCCTTCATGCGCGGCTTGATCACGACGCGCCCATGGAGGCGACGCGCCGCCTCGAGCGGCTCCTCGGCCGAGAGCGTGTCGGGCGTCAGTACCCCACGCGCGGACGCGAAGGCGTGGAAGAGCTGCTTGTCGAAGAGGCACTCGGCGACCTCCGATCGGTTGAGCAACATGGCGAAGCGCTCGGAGAGCGCCTCGCTGTGGCGGTAGACGAACGCGAGCAGCGGGTCCGAGCCGTACACGAAGAGCGGGCGGCTCCCTGAGCAGCGGAGGATCTCGTCGCCCGCGCGGCACAACGCGCCGAGCAGCTCGCGCTCGGTCGACGGGGCGATCGGCGGCACGATGAGGACGTCGCGCGCGTGGCGAGAGCGCAAGGTGGGATCGCGCGGATTGGACGCCGCGACGATGACCGGGACCCCCGCGCGGGCGAGGGGGCGAACCAGCGTCAGATCACCGAAGACGACCGCTGGCGTGCGGGCCTCCGAGCGAGTCGATCCGCGCCGAGCCATGACGGGCGAGCCGAGCAAGCCGCGTGCCGCGGAGCCCGGCGACCGAGCGAAGCAGCCGCGCTCGTGGAGCGCAAGGAACAGAATACGCAACCAACGCAAGACGCGAGGAACGCGGGACGCAACCAACACAGGTCACGCTCAGCGCAGGTCGCGACCAGCGCAGCCCCGCGATCCCCGCAGGTCGCCGCGGAGTATGATGCGGCCGACACGCATGTCGACCGACGTCATCGCCCTCGAGAGCCGCGAGCCGCGCAGGTCGGGGTGGCTTCACGGGATGGGCATCGATCTGCTCATCCTCGCGGGTCCGTGGCTGTTTCTTCTCGCGCTGCTCGTGGCGGACGCAGAGACGCGGGTCGCGGTGTGGATGGCTCAGTTCGTCTGGGGCAATACGACCCACGTGGTGCTGACGTTCCTGCTGCTCGCGAGCCGCCGCGACATTTTGCGCGCGACGCCCACGCAGGCGCGGCTCGTCATCGTTGCGTCGCTCGCGACGTTCGCGCTGAGCTACGCCGCGATGAAGGGCGTGAAGCGCGTGGCGCCGACGTGGGTGAGCTTCCCGATGGCGGTGATGCTCATCTTCGGCATTCACCATCGCCTCTCGCAGGCCCGCGGGATCTGGTCGCTCTACAACCTGCGCGCCGCGACGCTCGGCGCTCCCCCGCCCTCCGACGCCGAGCGCAAGCTCCAGGGCTCATGGACCGCGCTCGGGCTCTTGCTCGTGTGCGTGGGCTGGCTCTTCGTCCCGACGGCGCAAGGCCGCATGTTCTCGCCGACACAGCCGATCCCTGGGATGGAAGCGCCGCTCCCGTACGAGACCGCCTACGGACTCGCGGCCGTGTGGATCGCGTTCTCCCTCGTGGTCGCGCGCACGCTCGTTCGGGGCGGCGCAGGCGTGCCGAAGCTCGCGCACGTCGGCACGCACGCGCTCGCGGTCACCTCGGCGATCCTATTTCCGATCTGGGGCGGCGTCGTGTGGTGCTCAATCCACGGGCTCGAGTACTATTTCTTGTGTGCACGCATGATGCGCCCGCGCGACGGCGACGCTGAGGGCGGCACGCCAGCGTGGCTCGTCTGGCCGCTCATGGCCCTCGCCATGGCGCCGCTCGCCGCCGTGGGCCTCGCGCACTCGCCGTTCATCGCGGTCCCGCCGTCGCCCGTCTTCGAAGAGGCCCTCCACGTGATGAACGCGCTCGTCATCGCCCACTACTGCGCCGACGCGTTCATCTATCGCTTTCGGATCCCCGGCGTACGCAAGGTCGCGCTGCATCGGCTCGGCTTCGGCTGATGGTGACGATGCCACGGTGGGGAGTGCCGGCGATCGCCGCCGCGGCCTTCGCGCTCGCGCTCGCGCTGCGGCTCTCGTTTCTCGCCGAGCATCCGCCCGAGCTCTACCTCGTCGGCGACATGGCGCTCTACGCCGAGCAGGGGCAAGCGCTCTTCTCCCGCGCGCGCGTGCCGTGGGACACGTTCACGCCCCCGGGGTATCCGGCGTTCCTCGCGGTGCTCGGCACGGTCGAGCGCGTCGGCGCCGCGCAAGCCGTGCTCGGTGCGACGACGGCCGCGCTCACGACGCTCTTGGCTCATCGGCTGAGCCGGGACGCGCTCGCGGCCGCGCTCGCCGGCGTCGTGACCGCCTGCTACTTCCCGCTCGTCTTCTACACGGGCTTCGTGCTCACCGAGACGCTCTTCGCGGCGCTGCTCACCGCGCTCTTGTGGCTCGCCCTCGTCGCGTGCGAGCGAGGCAGCCGCGCGCTCGGGAGCGTCGCCGGGCTCACGCTCGCGCTCGCCGCGACGGTGCGACCGAGCCTCCTCCTCTTCCTCCCGTTCCTCGCGTGGATGGCGCTCGGTCGCGGCCGGTTCCTCAAGCGCGAGGTCGGCGTGCTGCGCGCGGCCCTCTTCGCTGCGTCCGTCGCGCTCGCCCTCGTCGCGTGGCACACGTCGCTCGTGCTCGGGCGCCCGGCGACGATCGCCTCGAACGGCGGCGTCAATTTCTACCTGGCGCACTCGGAGTGCCGCTCGGTCCGATCGCTCGCCGGCGGCCGCGTCGTCGAGGTGAGCACGCACTACACGCGCACGCACCACCGCGAGCCGTGCGTCATCGAGCGCCCGCTCCTCGACGAGCCGTGGCTCTACAAGACGACGCTCGCCGCCATCGCCCGCGAGCCGAAGAAGCTCGTCACGGCGCTCGACGGCGTGCGTGAGGGACTCGGCATCGCGCCCGCGCGCGGACGCCGAGAGCCCCCGTACTGGCCCGGCTCATTCGAGCACGGTGAAGAGCTCGACCGTTACTCGCGCACCTACCCGTGGGTCGTGCTCCTGCCGGCGCTCGCTGGTGCGGCGCTCGCTCGGCGCCGTGCGGACACCCGGCTCGCGCACCGGCTCGCGTGGTCGCTACTCGGAAGTGTCTGCATTGCGTTGTATGCATATAACGGCAACCCGCGCGTGCGGCTGTCGAGCGATCCCATCGCCATAGCGCTCGCCTGCGGCGCGCTCGCCTCGCTCGGACGCGCCGCCCACGCGAGCCTTGGCCGCCGCCGCGCGACGCGGAGCTAGCGCTCACCACGCGGGGCGAGACGGCGCGAGCGGACTCGTGTTGTGAACTTCTGGTGGCGAATCTCAGATCCGCCACACTATGGTCCTGGCTCCATGTCCGGCCTGCGCTTCTCGATCGTCCTCTGCACGAAGAACCGCGCGCATCTGCTCGAGAGCGCGCTCGCGAGCATCGCCGCCATCGACTACCCGAACGGCGCGTTCGAGCTCGTGCTCGTCGACAACGGCTCGACGGACGGCACGCGCGCGCTCGTCGACCGCTTCCGGGGCTCCGTCTCCTTCGACGTGCGGTATGCGTTCGAGGAGCGCCCGGGGCTCTCCGCCGCGCGAAACCGGGGGATCCGTGAGGCGCGCGGGGAGTACGTGTTCTTCACCGACGACGATCAGCACGTCGACTCGAAGGTGCTCGCCGAGCACGAGCGCGTGGCCGTGCGCTTCGGCGCGCGCGTGCAGCAGGGCGGGATCGAGCTGCGCTTCATCGCCGAGCGGCCGCGATGGCTCGAGGGGGAGCTCGCCGCTGTCCTCGGGGAGACGGCGCGGCTCAGCGAGGGACCACAGAACATCGCGCTCTACGGCGGCAACATGTGCTTCCGGCGCGAGGTGTTCACGAGCAGCATCGCGTTCCGCGAAGATCTCGGCAAGGGCGCCGCGGGCTACTCGGAGGACATCGAGATCACGCGACGGCTCGAGGCCGCGGGCGAGCGCGTCGTGTACGCCCCGTCGGCGCGCATCTTCCACGTCATCGGCCACGATCGCGCGAAGGTGGCGTTCTTCGTGAAGAACTCGTTCGAGAAGGGCAGCTCCGACGGCCTCATGCTCGATCCGCACACTGCCCTCCTCGGGGTCGCCGGCGACGCTGCCGTCGGGCTCGTTCGCGCGGCGATAGGCCTCGGCTTCGGCGCCGTCACCATGAACTCGCACCGCGTCATCAAGGCGCAGGCGCGCGCCGCCAACCTCGTCGGCCGTTGCTACGCCTTCGCACGCCGCCGCCTCAGCGCGCCGCGGTGACGGCCGCACGCAGGCGAGCCGCCTCGGAGTAGAGCTTCCACGGCGTGAGCTTCTCGAGGACCGCCATGGCCGCGAGCCACAGCCCGAACGCCAGCACCACGCTGGCGAGATCGCGCAGCGCATCTCCCGCGAGCACGAGCCCCGCGCCGAAGAACGCGAGTCCCAAGATCCCTGCGCTCACCGCCGCGAGCGCGTTGTGACCGAGCACTTGCGCGGGCGACAGCTCGAGGAGCCGCCTCACGCCATGGAGCCACACGGGGACCGTCGTGCAGATCGCGACGAAGACGACCCACGCCGCGCCGACCAGCTCGAACCTCGCGCAGGCGGGCCAGATCAAGAGAAGCATGACGAGGAAGCGCGGCAGGTTCATCTTGAAGTCGAGGTCCGGCCTGCCCACCGCCTGAAAGAGCGGCCCCGCGAGCGCAGCGAAGGCGCGAACGACCGAGGAAGCCACGAGCACCCGCACGATCGGCACGACGGGCGCCCACTTCTCGCCGATGACGTGCGCCACGACGTGCGGCATGACGAAGTAGATGGCGACCGCGACCGGCGCGGCCAGCAGCATCGTCGCGCGCATCACGTCGACGAACGCGCCGCGCAGCGACTCTTTGTCGTGTTGCAGGCGCGCGTAAGCGGGGAAGGCGACGCGCGCTAGCACGTGCGAGATCTTCGTGGTCGGGAGGTTCGAGACGTCGTACGCGAGCACGTAGAAGGCGAGCGCGACCTTGCCGAGGTAGCGGCTCACGAAGAGATCGTCGCCCTGCACGATCAGGAAGACCATGATCGTCAGCAAGGTGATCCACTTGCCGAAGCTCGCGAGCTTCTTCGCGCGCGCGAGGCTGAAATCGAGCTTGGGCCGATACGGGTGAACGACGTAGGACGCGACGGCGCTCACGACGGTCCCGGCGACGAGGCCGATGACGAGGCCCCACACGTTCTTCAAGAGCACGATCGCGGGGATCGCGACGCCGGCGTGGGCCGCCGCGCGCAGCACGTTCATCCAGAAGAGCGTGCGGAAGTCGAGCTCGCGGGAGAATCCCACGAGCGCGATGTTGTGCACGCCTTGCAAGGCGACGTGCAGCGAGCCCGCCACCATGAGCGGCACGAGCGCCGGCTCGCCGTAGACGCGCGCGATGAGCGGCGACACGAGCGCGAGCGCGCCGCCGAGCAGGAGCCCGCGGCACGCCTGCCACGTCCACGCGACGTCGTAGAGCGGCTCGGCGCCTTCGGTGCGCTGAACGAGCGCCTGCTCGAAGCCCGTCTTCGTGAGCGCGTCGAGCACCGCCATCTGCAGGAGGACGATCCCCATGAGGCCCATGTCCCCCGGGGCGAGCACGCGCGCCGCGACGATCTGCCGCGCGAGCTCAGCGATGGCGGCCAGCGCCTCGCCGCCGGTCGACCACACCGTGCCGGTGACGAGCGCTCGCCGCGCGAGCGACAGAGGTCCGTCGGCGCGTGCGCTCAAGCCCGGCTCTCGACCCGACACGACAGGAAGTGGTGGTACGGCATCTCGAAGACCCGCAGGCTCTCCTCGAGAACGAGGCCCGCCTCGGCGATCGCGTCGGTGATGCGCGAGACCGGATAGCCGCGCTTGCCGAGCTCCCAGTAGTGCTCGCCGTCGAAGCGGTGCTCGGCCGGCCTCGGGTTCGGCAAGCTCTCGAGGCGGCGCATCCACCGCTTGCGGTCCCGCGTCTCGACGTCGATGCGAACGTACGGGGTCGCGTCCGGGAGGCTCAAGAGCACCCAGCGCCGCGCCACGCGCACGAGCTCCGAGAGCGCCGGGGCGAACGCATCGTAGGGCAGGTGCTCGAGCGTCTCGAAGCAACACGCCATGTCGAACTCCGCCGTCGCGAAGGGCAGCGCGAGTACCGAGCCCACCGTGTCGGGCTCGAGGCGCGCGTCGAAATCGAGCGTGTGTACGCTCAGCCCCTTGTCCCGCAGGTAGCGCGACAAGAAGCCGTTGCCGATGCCAATCTCCAGCACGTTCGCCGGGGCGCGGCGCAGCACTTGGTCGGCCTGATGCCAGTAGCTGATGAAGCGCTCGCGGGTGTCGTAGCCGGCGCGCTGGTAGTGCTCGGGCTCGACCTGAGGCAAATTCGCCATGCTTTTCCCGGAGGTAGCGGAGCCACGCTGCTGAGGCAACCCGCGCACACGCGCGACGCGGCGTGAACTATGCTCGCGCGGCGCGCCCCCCCCCGCGCCACTCGCCCCCTGCCCCATGAGCTCGCCCGCGCTGCCGCTCGTCTCGGTCGTGATCCCCGCGTATCGGCAGGCCGCGTTCGTGAGCGGGTGCCTCGATAGCGTCGCGGCGCAGAGCTACCAGGGGCCGACCGAGGTCATCGTCGTCGACGACGGTTGCCCTGAGCAGACCGCTGAGGTCGCGGCGCGCCACCCCTCGACGCCGATCGTGCTGCGCCAAGAAAATAGCGGCGTCGCCAAGGCTCGCAACGCCGGGATCGCGCGGGCGACCGGGACCTTCATCGCATTCTGCGACGCCGACGATCGCTGGCACGAACACAAGCTCGAGCAGCAGCTCGACAGCCTCATGCGCCTCGGCCGACCCGCGCTCGGCTGCACGCGCTACCGCCGCGTCGATGCCTCCGGGCAGGCGCTCGAGCCCGTCGCGCATCCCCCCGCCTCGCTCGAGCCGAGCCTCGAGGTGCTCATGTGCCAGAACTTCGTCGGCTGCTCGACGGTCGTCGTGCATCGGGACTGCCTCGCCGCGGTCGGCGGCTTTCCGGACTCGGCCGAGCTGCGGCGCGGCGGCCAGGACTACGCGCTGTGGCTGGCGATCGCGGCGCGCTTCCCGATCGCGTTCGTGCCGGAAATCCTCGTCGATTACGCGATCCACGAGGCGAGCCGCGTGGGCACCGACCGGGTGAAGAACTTCGACGGCGCGGTGCACGCGCTGCGGTGGTTTCACGGGCGCGATCGCGACCTCTTCACGGCCGCGGGCGGGGCCTACCCGCGCCTCGTCGCGAGGCACGCCGGCGCGATGTTCCGCGATCTGGCGCGACAGCGCGCGAGCGTCGCCATGGTTCGCCGCGCGCTCGCCTCATCCTGGGCCGCGCTGCGAGCGAGCGAGGGCACCTCGCCGTGAGCGTGGGTCGCGCTCTCTCGGGCGCGGAGCGCCGGCGGTGAGAGTCGCCGCGCTCACCACGTTCGCGGAGGCGTGCGGCATCGCGACGTACAGCGAGGCGCTCACTGCCGCGCTGCGCGAGCTCGGCGTCCACGTCGACGTGTTCGCGCCGCTCCTTCGCTCGAGCGACGAGGCGCGAGGCGAGCCGCCACAGCGACTCTGGTCACGGGAGCGGGCCAGGCTCGGCGAAGCGTGGCGCGTGTTCCAGGCGCTGCGCCGCGCACGCGCCGACGTCGTCCACCTGCAGGTGAACCACGGCCTCGTGTCGCCCCGGTTCGTCGCCGCGCTCTCGTTGATGTGCAGAGCCGCGGGGCTCCCGCTCGTCGCGACGATGCACGGGCGCACCGGCGGCAAGCGGTCGCGTCGCCTCGCGTTCAAGGCGCTCGAGCTCGCGCTCACCGGCTCCGCGCTCGTCGTGCACAATGATGCCCACGCCCGCGAGCTCGGCGGCGGCGCGCACGTGATCCGCCACGGCATCGGCGCGCTCGAGCGCCACGACCTCGGCGAGGCGAAGCGCGCGCTCGGCCTCGATCCGGCGACACGGACCCTCGCCCATTTCGGATTTCTCCACCCCGACAAGGGGATCGAAGCCGTGATTCGCGCGCTCGCGACGCCCGAGGCGCGCGCCGCCGGAGAGCTGGTCTACCTCGTCGTCGGCGGCACGTTCGCCGATCCCGTGTCGCGCTCGTACCCCGAGCGACTTCGCGCGCTGGCCCGGACGCTCGGCGTCGACTCGCAGGTCCGCGTGTTCGGCGAGTTTCTCCCCGACGCCAAGGTCACGGCGACGCTCGCGGCCGCAGACTGGATCGTCCTCAACTACGCGAGCGGCGCCCATCAAGGAACGAGCGGAGCCGCGCGCGTGGCGGTGACGAGCGGCCGCCCGATCGCCGTGTCGCGGGCGCCGATCTTCGACGATCTCCGCGCGGCCGCGCTTACCCTCGATACGCTCGACGGTCACGCGCTGCAGGCGCTCTTCGCCGAGCCCCACCTGTCCGCCGACGCGACGCGACGCGCCGCAAAATACTGCGAGGCGAGCTCGTGGCGCGCCGTAGCCCGAGAGCACATGGACCTCTACGAGCGCGCGCTCGCGAGAAGGCGCGGTTGACCCGCGGACGCATCCGTCGGAAGAGTCCCGCGTCCCGTGCGCATCGAACGCTGCCTCATCGTCTTCACCTTCGCGGCCGCCGCCGCGTGCACCGCGGCGCGCGTCTCGGCCCCCATCGACGGGGAGCCGGTGTGCGCGGACTTCCTCCTCGGCGCGTCGAAGGCGCCCTTCAAGGGGGCGCTCAAGCGCCCGGTCAAGGTGACGGTCCTCGACGGCAGCTCGGTCGTGTCCGAGCGCGTCGTGCTCGGCAAGCGCATCGCCGACGAACCGAGCTCGCTGCTCGTGGTCGAGGACGATGACGAGAAATACGTCGTGCGCTTCGCCCAGTGCGAGAACGCCTTCGCGCCGCAGCCCGCCGGCAGCGCGCGTGACGGACGTCAAGTCGAGGCGCGCACCCACTACACCTGCGGCTCCGCGACGATGTACAAGGAGATCGAGCTCGTGGTCGTCGCGGGCGACGTCAAGAGCCGCGCGATCCCCTGGCAGGCGCCTCCTCAGCCCGAGTGCTACGCGACGAGCGCCGGCGCCGCCGACGTGCCCCCCGCGAAGTGACGGGCCGCGCTCGCCCCGGTCTTTGGCACTCGATTATTGGGAATCGAGCGGGTAGGCTCGCCCCTCGCGTCGCCACCGGCCGATGACCACCGCCGAAGCTCCCACCCTTCGCTCCGAGATGGATCGCCGCCGCGCCCGCGGCGAACGCTTCACGATGAAGCAGACCGTGGCGCTGATGGTTCCGCTCATCACGAGCGTCGCCGAGGCGCACGCCGCCGGTGGGAACTTCATCCTCTCGCCGCAGGCGATCCGCTTTCACGCGAGCGGCGGGACCCTGGACCTCGAGCTCGCCGGCGTGATGCCGGACGCCGCGCGCGACCACGCCTGCGTCGCCCCCGAGCTCCGCGGCACCGACGCCCTCGGTGGGCCTAGGGCCAGCGTATTTTCC
The DNA here is from genome assembly GCA_005800325.1 of Myxococcales bacterium. Classification (GTDB taxonomy): domain Bacteria; phylum Myxococcota_A; class Polyangia; order Polyangiales; family Polyangiaceae; genus SYFR01. Next base: position 10,932 of record SYFR01000098.1, read on the forward strand.
GTCGGCGCGATCCTCTACGAGCTCGTCACGATCCTGTCGGTCGGCCCTGGGATGCGCCGCCCGGGCGAGCTCGTCCCGACGCTGCCCGACGCCTTCGAGGCCCTCCTCGCGAAGGCGCTCGTCTCCGACCCGGCACACCGGCCGAGCGACCTCGCCGCGTTGGCGCAGGCGCTCCACCACTGCGCCCCGAGCGCGTCGATGCTCCCGCCCGAGGCCGACGAGTCGCACCTCGATCACGACGGCGACGTCGACGTCGACGTGTCGCTGTCGATGCTCCCGCCCGCGCCCGAAGACTACGCGAAGAAGCGCCAGGCCCAGCGCGAGGCGCTCGCGTCCGAGGGCCTGCTCGTCTCCTCGACGCGCATCGAGCTCCCGCCTGACCTTCAGGTGACTTCATCGCGTCGCAAGGGCGCGACCTCGGTCCTCGCCGAGATGAAAGAGCGCCTCGAGTCCGACCCGCGCCCTCGCTACGTCGTGTTGAAGGACGGGATGGACCACGGCCCGTTCTCCGCGGTCGAGCTCCTCAAGCAGATCGTGCTCGGCAACTTCACGGCCACGCACGTGCTCCGCGACACGCTGAGCCACGACGAGCATGCCATCGGCGAGTGGCACGAGTTCGCGATGTTCGCGGAGCACGCCAAGCGCGGACAGGATCACGAGAAAGAGCAAGCCCACCTCGTGGCGTCGGTCGCGGCGGACGCGACGCGCAGCCAATACAAGACGCTGGTCGCCCTGGGGCTTTCGGTCGTGGCGCTCGCCGGGCTCGCGGGCGCGTACTATCGCTTCGGCCGCGGCGGCGGCGACGAGCTCGGGGTCACCGGCGATCGGGCGCAGGCCGTCGACGTCGAAGGCGGCCTCGAGAAGGGCAAGGCCAAGTCCGGCGGCGGCACGTGGCGCGGGGGGCCGGGCCGCGGGCCGGGAGGCGATGGCGCACCCGAGGGTGCAGCGGCCCAGCCGAGCGGAGGCTACCCCACGGTGCCCGACGGCCTGAGCTGCGCCGGCGCACAGGCTCGCTACGTCGAGGACTACAGCAAGGACGCGCCCACCGATCTGACGCAGGGTGCCTACGCGAGCGTGCTGAGCCGCGGGACGTACCTCAACTCGTGCGGCGTGCCGCCTTCCATGGGCGTCTCGGTGTGCGCGGCCGTGCAAAACGGGCGCGCGGTCGGCGTCACCGTCACGACCAACCCGCCGAACGGCGGAATCGCCAAATGCGTATCGGGCCAGGTTCGCAGCATGTCGTTCCCAGCGCACCCGCGCCTCGACGTGGCCACGACCAGCTTCGCGGCTCAGTGACGCGGGGCGCGCGAGAGCCTCGAGCACGCGGCCGTGATCCGACTCGAGAACGTCGAGAAGAGCTTCCGCGGCCGCCAGGTGCTGCGCGGCGTCACGATGACCGTGCCCCAGGGCTGCCTCTACGGGCTCATCGGCCCCGGCGCCGCGGGCAAGAGCGTCGTGCTCAAGACCATCGCCGGGCTCGAGCGGCCCGAGCAAGGCCGCGTCTACGTCGACGGCGTCGAGCTCCGCGAGCTGAGCGAGCTCGAGCTGCAGGAGTTTCGCGCGAGGATCGGCATGCTGTTCCAGAACAACGCGCTCTTCGACTACGCGACGGTCGGAGAAAACATCGCATTTCCGCTGCGACGCCTCACGAAGCACGACGAGCCGGCCATCCTCGCGCGGGTCGAAGAGCGCCTCGAGCGCGTCGGTCTCGCCGGGTTCTCCGAGCGCCTCCCCGCCGGCCTCTCGGGTGGCCAGAAGAAGCGCGTCGGCGTCGCGCGCGCCACCGTCTGCACGGCGCCGTTCGTGCTCTACGACGAGCCCGCCGCGGGGCTCGATCCGGTCACTTCGCAGCGGATCTTCGAGCTCCTCCGCGAAGAGCAGCGGCGCGCAGGTGCGACCGTCGTCATGGTCTCGAGCGATCTCGAGCGCCTCTTCAGCGTCACCGACCGCATCGGCATGCTGCACGAGGGCAGGCTCGTGTTCGACGGCACGACCGAGGAGGCGCTCGCCGCGACGGACCCGCTCGTGCGGCAGTTCGTGCACGGCCTCGCCACCGGGCCGCTGTGACGCGCGCGGGCGTGCCCCCAACCGACACGGCCTCCGGTCTCGCCCGGGGAGCGTCCGCGATGAGCTGCGGCAGAAGTGTTAGGAGCCCCCCTCCCCGGCGCGCTGCGCGGGTGAAGGAGGTGAGACTGCCGCGTCGCGACTGCCTGCCTCGTTGGCCCTTTGCCCACTGCGTCGCTGCGCGGGTGCAGGGAATAAGACGGCTCATAGGAGGCCGAACGGCACCGTCGGCAGGGAGTCGCCCATCTCGCCCGCCTGGTTGCCGCGGTCGCCCATGTCGCCAAGCCCGAGCTGGCCAAAGCCGTTTGCGCCCCAGCACTTCACCGTGTCGTCGCCGAAGAGCGCGCAGGTGTGGATTGCGCCCGCCGCGATCGCCTTGGCCTTCGTGCCGGTGCCGAGAGCCACCGCCGGGAGACTGTCGCCCATCTCGTTCGGCACGTCGCCGCGACCCTGCTCATCGCCCATCCCGAGCTGGCCGCTGCCGTTGCCGCCCCAGCACTTGACGGTGTCGTCGCCCAGGAGCGCGCAGGTGTGCCATTGGCCCGCCGCGAGCGCCTTGGCCGTCTTGCCGTTGCCGAGAGCCACCGCCGGGAGACTGTCGCCCATGGTGCTCGCGGCGTTGCCGCGCGACGTCGTGTCGCCCAGCCCGAGGCGGCCAGAGTCGTTGTTGCCCCAGCACTTGACGGTGTCGTCATTCAGAAGCGCGCAGGTGTGAATTGCGCCCGCCGCGAGCGCCTTGGCCGTCTTGCCGGTGCCGAGAGCCACCGCCGGGAGACTGTCGCCCATCTGGTTCGGCGCGCCACCGCGATTCGACTTGTCGCCCTGCCCGAGCTGGCCA
>SYFR01000099.1 GCA_005800325.1 Myxococcales bacterium
CGCCGCTGCTGCACACCTCGCCATGCAGGCACGCCTTGCCGCACAGCCCGCAGTTGGCCGCGTCGGTCGCCCTGTTCACGCACGCGTTGCCGCATTTCGTCGCGCCGCCACCGCACACGAGCCCGCACACGCCGTTGCTGCACACCTCCCCTTGTAGGCACGCCTTGCCGCAGCCGCCGCAGTGGCCGGCGTCCGCATCGGTGCTAACGCATTGGGCGCCGCATTTCGTCGTGCCGCCCACGCAGTCGAGGCCGCAGGTCCCGACGGAGCAGACTTCATCCACGCCGCACGCGACCGCGCACGAGCCGCAGTTGGCCGGATCGAGCGCCGTATCGACGCAGAGGTTGCCGCAGTGCGCGGTGCCACCAAGGCAGGTGATGCCGCATTGCCCGCCCGAGCACACCTCGCCAATCCCGCAGGCGTCGTTGCAGCTGCCGCAGCTGCTCGGATCGAGCTGGGTGTCGACGCACTCGTTGCCACACTTCGTGGTGCCGCCGAGGCACGTGACGACGCACTGCCCGGCTGAGCACACGAGCCCGGGCCCGCACGCGCTGTCGCACGCACCACAGTTCAAGAGGTCGGAGTCGGTCGCGACGCACTTGGCCCCGCACTTCGTGGTGCCGCCGACGCAGTCGAGCCCGCACTCTCCCGCCGAGCAGACCTCGCCCTTGCTGCACTCGGCGTCGCACGCGCCGCAGTGCTCCCGATCGCTCGCGACGTCGATGCAGCTCGAACCGCACTTCGTGGTGCCGCCGCTGCACGCGAGCGCGCAGTCGCCGCTCTGGCAGACGAGGCCCTCGTCGCAGATCTTCCCGCAGGCCCCGCAATTTTCGGGATCGATGTCCGCGCGGACGCACGCCTCGCCGCAGCTAGCGAGGTCCGCAGGGCATCCGGCAGCGGCCGCGCCCGCCCCGCTGGCGGTCTCGGGACTTCCATTGCCGTCGCACGAGCCGAGCACCGTCGCCGCGAGGACCAGCACCGAAAGCAAACCCGCGATTCGCACCATTCACCAGCGCCTTCCCGTATCGAAGCCGTAGTCGACACGGCCAAAATACCAGCGACATCGCAGCCGCGTCACGCGCATTTGCGACCAGGAGAGACTCCGTCGCGACCTGGCCAGGCGCGACTAGCCAAGCTAAGACAACGCCGGAGCCGGGCCGGAGCGATCGGCGAGCGAGACGCGCAGGCGCCCGAAGATCTCTTCGGCGCGAACGTGCATCTGCTCGGCCTCGTCGCCAGCGGTCGGATCCTCCGAGTATTCCGGCTCGGTGCGGAGGAAGCGCGAGTAGACGCGGTAGGTGCGGGCAAGCTCGATCTCGTTGCCCGTCTGCTCGAAGATGGCGACGCTGCGCGCATAGTATTCCCGCGCGCTCTTCGTGTGCGCCGCGCCCCAGCCGCCGGCGGCCGTGATTTCTCCGAGCGTTCGCAGCGCCATCCCGAGGTGCACCTTGCTGCGCACCTGCGCGAACAAGTCGACGGCGCGGCCGATACATTCGCGCGCGCGAACGAGATCCCCCTGCAGCATGTACGCCTTGCCGAGGCCCCGCAGCGCATCGGCGAGCCCGAGCTTGTCGCCGAACTCGTCGCAGAGCTCTTCGGCGTGGCGCAAGACCTCGATCGCCTTGTTGGGCTGGCCGCTCGAGTAGTGCGCCTCGCCGATGTTGGTGAGGATGAGAGCGAGCCGCGTGCGGTCGCCGATCTCGCGCGCAATCTCCCGCGCCTCTTCCAGCAGCCGGAGCGCGTGGGCGTGATCGTGGAGATCTTGCGCCACCGTGCCGAGGTTGTTCAGCGTCACGACGACGCCGACCAGATCGCCGGTCTCGCGGCGCAGCGCGAGCGCCTGGTCGAACGACGCGACCGCGCTCTTGAAGTCGCCCGAGTCCTGAAGCACGAGGCCCAAGTTGTTGAGCGACAGCGCGATCGAGCGCTGGTCCCCGAGCTCTTGGCGGCGCCGCAGCCCCTCGCGCAGCTCACCGAGCGCCACGTCGTACTCGCCGCGCATCCAGTGCAATTTACCGATGTCGTCGATCGTCGAGGCGACGCCGCGCGCGTCGGCCGCCGCGTGAAACAGCGCGAGCGCCGTCTGAAAGTGCTGGCCGGCCTCGTCGAGCGAGCCGATGCCGCGGTAGAGCCGGCCGATGCGATTGTGCGCCGCCCCGCCCTTGCCGCGCAGATCGAGGCGATACGCGAGCGTGAGCATCTCCCCGAAGGCGGCGAGCGCGTCATCGACGCGGCCGATGCGCTGCAGCACGTCGCCGTAGTTGTGGAGCGCCGCGAGCCGCTGCACGAGCGCGCCCTCCCCGAGCAGCTCGAGCCCGGTCTCGAAGTACTCGGCCGCCTTGCCGTTGGCGTAGCGATCGCGCGCGATGTCGCCGGAGCGAAGGTAGGCGAGCCCGGCCGCGTGGCTGTCGCCGGCGAGCTCGCGATGCCGCGCGAACATGAAGGCATACTCCTCGTTCGCCTCGATGTTGCTCTGCTGCTCGAGCCACTCGGCGATCGTGCGGTGGTGGCGCTTCTTCTGCTGGGCGCTCAGCCGCGCGTCGAGGACGAGGCGCTCTTTGTTGTGCTTGAAGATGTACTCGTCGGTGCCCGAGAAGGTGCTGTCCGGGAGGCGCAGGATGTAGTCGCGCTCGACGAGGTCGCGCAGGATCTCGTCGATGCGCTGGCTGTCGTCGTCGTCGTCGATGCTCCAGAACTCGGGCGCGTCGTCGCCGGCGCGATAGAGCGGGATGAGCCCGCCGCGCCAGAACACGCTGCCCATCACCGACGCGTACTCGAGCAGCTGCTTCTCCTCCGGATCGAGCGCCGCGATGCGCGCCTGGACGGCGTCCTCGATCGTCATCGGCAGCTTGGCGCTGACGAGCTTGCCGAGATGGACCTCCCATTTCGGCTCGCCGAGCGGAGCGTTGACCTCGGTGAGCACGCCGCAGTCGTGGTAGATGCGCACCATCTGCTCGAGCATCATCGGGTTGCCACCGGCGAACGCGACGGCCGAGTCGACGAGCTTGTCGGCGGGCGTGAGGCACGGGGCGAGCAACGCGCGCATGACCCCGGCGGCGGACTCGTCGTCGAGCGCCACGAGCTCGAGCAGCGTGTGCCGCTCATCGCCGAGGCGCTCCCAGTCCTCGAAGCGGTGCATCAGCTCGGGCCGCCCGGCGCACACGACCAGCACGGGACCCGTGAGCGCCGTGAGCAGGTAGCGCAAGAGCGCGAGGGAGTCGTCGTGCGCGTCGTGCAAATCGTCGAGCACGAGGACGAGCGGCGCGGACTGCGCGTCGGCCTCGAGGAAGGCCTTGAACACGGCGCGGCGCAAGAGCTCGGCCTGCTGCGGGTCGTCCGCGACGGCCTTCGTGAGCGGGCTCTCGGGGAAGGCGAGCTCGAGGAACTGCCCGAGGAAGTAGATGACGTCGCCGACCTTTCGATCGTCGAGGACCTTCGCCACCTGGCTGCGCACCTGCGCCTTCGCGGCCTCCGGATCCATGCCGTCGACGAGGCCGAAGCGCGCCCGCAGGAGCCGCGCAAAGAGGCCGTAGGCGGTCGCGCGATCACGCGATGAGCCGCGATAAACCTTGAGCGGCGGGCCGCCACCGAGCTCGCGCTGGCGCAGGATGAACTCCTGCACGAGCCGGGTCTTGCCGATCCCGGCGGGCCCGAGCACGCTCACGATGCGCGTGTGCCCCTCGCGCACGCCCGCGATCGCGGCATCGAGCGCGGCGAGGTCCTCATCGCGCCCGAGCAGCGGCGCACGGGCAACGGGAGCGGTCCCGAGCGCGGCACCGAGTTGATGGCGTTCGGCTGGCATGGGTGCGGCCCTCGCGGGCGTTGGGTCGTCGCTACTCTGCCACCCTTTGGGCACCCGCGACAATACGTCGTGCGCGATTCGGAGACATCGGCGGCCCGACGCGGGTCAAGGCCAGGCGAGGCGGCAGCGCGGGCGCTCGGTCAAGGGCAGCCGAGCCGGCAGCGCGGGCGCTCGGTCAAGGACAGCCGAGCCGGCAGCGCGAGCGCTCGGTCAAGGGCAGCCGAGCCGGCAGCGCGAGCGCTCGGTCAAGGGCAGCCGAGCCGGCAGCGCGAGCTCTCGGTCAAGCAGCGCGTGGCGCACGCCTGCCAGGCGACGAACGCATCGCCGATGGGCTCCGGGCCACACGCCTTGCCGCAGGCGTCGTGGCCACCGGCGCAACGCTCGAGGCACGGGTCGGGGCGCTCGGGGGCGCTCCTGCGTGGGAGCTCGACGGCCTTGGCCGAGCGCGCGGGTCGCGGCGGAAGGAGCAGCGCGTCGGGCGGCGCTGAGCCGGGACGGAACGGGTCGGGGGCGCAGCGCTCGAAGGCCAAACGCAGCGTTTCGCGCGCATTGGCACCCTCTCCGGGCTCGACGCCGCAGGCCTCGGCGACGGAGGCAACCGACACGGCGAGCTCCTCGGCGGCCAGCTTGGCGACCGACGCCCGCGCGGGCGGCGAAGGCGCACGACGCATGACGACGACGAGCGTGACGCCCACGCCGAGCGCGACGCCGGCGGCGAGGAGCGCGGCGATGAGCAATCCCCCGCCGTCGGCAAGCGTGCCGTCGCGACGCGACGCCTCCGTGAGTGCGCCGGAGGGAGGCGAAACCCCGCGTGGCGATTCCTCGCGTGGCGATTCCTCGGACCGCGAAGCCTCGCGTGGCACTTCCTCGGACTGCGAAGCCTCGCGTGGCACTTCCTCGGACTGCGAAGCCTCGCGTGGCACCTGCTCGTGCGCGTCGGCGGCGGAGCCAGGCTCGACGGCGGCGGGGGCGAGCGGCTCGGTCACGGGCGGTGCTCCTCGAGCCCCGGTCCCGGCTCCGCGCCATCGGCGGCGGCGCCATCGGCATCGGCAGCGCCTGCGGCATCGGCAGCGCCTGCGGCATGGGC
>SYFR01000100.1 GCA_005800325.1 Myxococcales bacterium
GCTGCCCCTGTCTCCCCGCTCCCCGCTCCCCGCTCCCCGCTGTCGATGCCCTCGACCGCTTCCGAGCACGGAGCACCGGCTACCGCAGCCCGGCCCGGGGCCGATCCCCCGATGTCCACGGAGCTGCTCCATCTTTAGATGCGCCGGCCCGGCGGCGCCTGCGGGGGAGCTGTTTCGCGCACGCGGAGCCGCGGAGCCTCGGCCCGCGCGCCTTCGTTGACGTGCTTTTTCGCGCACGCGCACGCGGAGCCGCGGCTATCGTGGGGCACGCTTCCCGTGCTCGTGTCGACGGCGACGAGAGCGAGGCGACCATGCTCGACGTCAGCCAAGATCCCTACATCGCGGAGCAGCAGGTCCGCGCGATCGCCTTCATGCTGGTCGCGTTCGGGTACATCGACGGCGAGTTCGATCCGCGCGAGCGCGACTACGTCACGACCGAGCTCGACCAGCTCGCCGAGCGGCGCAGCTTCTCCGCCGAGCTCGGGACACGCGCTGTCCTGCGTACCCGCATCGCGGCGCACCAGCGCGAGCTCGTCGACGAGTACGAGGCCACGGTGCGCGCGCACTTTCGCGAGAGCGTCGCCGAGGGCGAGAGCCACCTCGACTTCGTCGTCTCGAAGCTGAAGCTCGGGTGCCTCGAGCTCTTGCGCCATTTCGCTCCGGCCTTGAAGGCGGAGATCGTCGGCATGGTCGAGAAGCTCATGCACGCCGACGGCCGCGTCGACCCGCGCGAGAAGGCGTTCTTCGACGACGTGGTCGCGTTGGCTCAAGCCCCGATCGAGCTCGACGAGACCGAGTTCGACGTGCTCGAGGCCGGGGCCGAGGTCATCGAGCCGCCGCGGCCGCTCGCCGCGCGCATGCCGAACCATCCGCTCTTCGGCCCAGTCGAGGTCGACTTTCCCCGCGATGCCGAGGGCTTCGCCGCGGCCGCCGCGGGCGAAATCGCGCTGTGCGATCGCGTGCGCGCGACCCTGGACACGCTCCGCGAGACGGGGCGCGGTCGCCTTACGGGGCTCGCCACCGTGCGCGATCTGCCCGAGGGCGAGCGCCTGCTCGACGGCTTCGTCTACGCCGAGCGGCCCGACCCCGAGCGCCGCTACGAGCTGCTCGTACTCGGCGATCTGCACGGCTGCTACTCGTGCTTCAAGGCAGCCCTGCTGCAGGCGGACTTCCTCGAGAAGGCGCGGATGCACCGCGAGCGCCCCGACGAGCACCCGGTGCCGCGCCTCGTGCTGCTCGGGGACTACATCGACCGCGGCCGCTTCGGCTACTCGGGCACGCTGCGCCTCGCGATGCAGCTCTTGACGCAGTTCCCCGAGTACGTGGTCATGCTCCGCGGCAACCACGAGTACTACGTCGAGCTGAACGGCCGCACGGTAGCGCCCGTCCGCCCGTGCGAGTCGATCGAGTCGCTCGGCGGCCTCGACGCCGCGGCGCTCGTCGCACGTTATCGCGAGCTGTTCGATGACCTCGCCACCGCGTACCTCTTCGGCTCGACGCTGTTCGTGCACGGCGGGATCCCGCGCGATCAGACGCTCGAGCAGCGGTGGCAGAGCCTCGCATCGCTCAACGATCCGGCGATCCGCTTCGAGATGTTGTGGAGCGATCCGAGCCCCGTCGACGCCGTCCCGCGCGAGCTGCAGCGCGCGTCGGCGCGGTTCGCGTTCGGCCGCCGCCAGCTCCAGCGCTTCTTGTGCCAGACCGGCTCGACCCTCCTCGTGCGCGGACACGAGCGCGTCCTCAGCGGCTTCGAGGTCGTGTTCGACGACCCGGGCGCGCGGCTCGTCACCTTGTTTTCGTCCGGGGGCGAGCACAACCGCGATCTACCGGCGGACAGCAACTACCGCGACGTGCATCCCAACGCGATGAAGCTCACCCTCGCGGGCGGCATCACGACGGTGTCGCCGTTTCCGATCGACTACGCGGCCTTCGGCGACGGGAAGAAGAACCGCTTCTTCGAGCCCGGAGCCTAAGCGCGCGCGCGACTGTGGTAGCGTGCCCGGAGCCTCTCGTGGGCCGCGGCGCACGCGTAGTCAAATTCCGTCGGAGGACCCGAGTTGAACTCTGCGAAGCTCACGCTGACGCTGGACGGTAACGAGAAGTCGATGGACCTGCCGGTGCTCATCGGCAGCGAGGCCGAGGTGGCGCTCGACATTCGCAACCTGCGCCAAGAGCTCGGGGCGATCGTCCTCGACCCCGCCTACGGCAACACCGGCGCGTGCACGAGCGCCATCACCGTCATCGACGGCGAGAAGGGGGTCCTCCGTTATCGCGGGATCCCGATCGAGCAGATCGGCGCCCAATCGACCTTCGTCGAGACGAGCTACCTCTTGATCAACGGCCGCCTGCCGAACAAGAACGAGCTCACCGAGTACTCGAAGAAGCTCACGATGCACTCGCTCATCCACGAGGACATGAAGCACTTCTTCGATGGATACCCGGCGACGGCGCACCCGATGGCCATCCTCTCGGCGATGGTGTGCTCGCTCTCGAGCTTCTACCCCGAGGCGCTCGACGCGACGAACACCGAGATGTTCGACATCACCGCGACGCGGCTCCTGAGCAAGGTGCGCACGATCGCCGCCTTCTCGTACAAGAAGTCGATCGGGCAGCCGTTCATGTATCCGAAGAACGAGCTCAGCTACTGCGCGAACCTGCTCCACATGATGTTCGCGACGCCGTGCGAGCCGTACCCGATGGACGACGACATCATCAAGGTCGTCAACCTGCTGCTCATCCTGCA
>SYFR01000101.1 GCA_005800325.1 Myxococcales bacterium
AGGAGCTTGCCTGCCGCGAGCGCCTCCGCCGCGATGTCGAGCGACGCGTCGCTGTCGTCGAGCAACGTCGTCAATGCATGTCCTCGTCGTCGTACTCGCCGGGCGCGAGGTTCTCGAAGCGCGTGTAGCTCTTGAAGAAGCGGCACTTCACCGTGCCCGTCGGGCCGTTGCGCTGCTTGCCAATGATGAGCTCGCAGATCGAGGCGTCGACGTCGTTCTTGTCGTCCGAGTAGTACTCGTCGCGATAGATGAAGACAATCGCGTCCGCGTCCTGTTCGATGGCGCCGGACTCGCGCAGATCGCTGAGCAACGGGCGCTTGTCGGTGCGGCTCTCGACGCTTCGATTGAGCTGCGAGAGCGCGATGACGGGCACGGCGAGCTCCTTCGAGAGCCCCTTGAGCCCGCGCGAGATTTCGCTGATCTCTTGCTCGCGGCTCGACGTGCCGGCGCGGCCGCGCATGAGCTGCAGGTAATCGATGATGACGAGCCCGAGGCCTGCGGCCGCCTCGCTCTCGGTCTGCCGCTTGCGCCGCTCGGCTTGCAGGCGCCGCACCTTGGCGCGCAGCTCGAGGATGCTGATGGCGGGCGAGTCGTCGATCCAGATTGGCAGGTTCGAGAGGTGAGCCGCCGCGCCCGTGAGCTTGCTCCAGTCCTGCGCCGTCGTGAACGCGCCACGCACCTTGCCGACGTCGACGCGCGCCTCCGCGCAGAGGAGGCGCTGTGCCACCTGATCCCTCGGCATCTCGAGCGAGAAGATGGCGACACCGTGGCCTGGGTGCAGGGCGGCCTCTTCCCCGTAGCCGTCGTCCCCGGGGCCGGGTACCTCGATGCGCGTCGGGCGCGCGACGTTGGCGGCGATGTTCAGCACGAAGCTCGTCTTGCCCATGCCGGGGCGGGCCGCGACGATGATGAGCTCGCCTTCGTGCAGGCCCGAGGTCTTCTTGTCGAGATCGACGAACCCGGTGGGCACGCCGGTGATGCCGTCGCCGCGCGACTTCGCCTTCACGAGCTTGTCGAAGGTCTCGGTGAGCACGTCGCGCACGTGCAGCACCGTCGAGGTCTCGGGCGTTCGCGCGATGTCGTAGATCGCCTGCTCGGCCGAATCGATGAAGTCCTGCGGCTCGCCGACGTCGCCGTAGCCCTGCGCGGCAAACTGCTGGCACACCGCGATGACGCGCCGAAGGCGCCATTTCTCTTTCACCGTGCGCGCGTGGTGCTCGACGTTGAAGACGGCGGGCGTCGCCTCGGTGAGCTGCGCGAGGTACTGCACGGAGCCGACGCGCTGCAAGAGCTCGCGATCGCGTAGCCAGCTCGCCACGGCCACGGGTTCGACCGCCGATTTTCGCGAGACCTCCTGGCAGCCGCGATAGATGATGCCGTTCGCCTCGCTGTAGAAATGCTCCGGCGCCAAGAGCTCGGTGACGCGATCGAGCGCCTCCCGGTCGAGCATGCAGGCGCTCAGCACCGTCGCCTCTGCGTCGAGATCGTGAGGTGGCGTGCGACCCGCGAGGACCGGCGGCTCGGGCGGCTTCTCGTCTTCCCAGCGCTTGCGTCGTCCTGGTGTGTTCACGATGGCTCCTCGCTCGCTCGCTCGGTCGCTCGCTCGGACGCGCGAGTCAATGAAGAGCTCTTCCGGAGCTCGTCCCCAGCCTACAGGTCCCTGAAACGCCGACGCCCCGCGAGGTCAGTCGCAGGGCGTCGGATTCGTAGCACGCGGCTTCGTCTGCCGTGTGCTGCTCCGTCGGTGCTCGCTTCAGGCGCGGGCGACGACTTCCACCTCGACGGTGGCGTCGACGCCGGCCGCGATCTTCACCGCGACCGAGTGGGTGCCGAGCTCTTTGATCGGCTCCATCATGATCTTGCGGCGATCGATCTCGAACCCCTGTTGCGTGAGCGCAAGCTCGACGTCGCGCGAGGTGATCGAGCCGTAGAGCTTGTTCTCTTCGCCGACCTGCGCCGCGATACTCACCTTGATTCCGGTGAGCTTCTTGGCGAGCTCCTGTGCCTCAGCGCGCTGTTTGGTCGCGCGCGCCAGAGCCACGCGCTTCTCGTGCTCGACGCGGCGGACGTTCTCTTTCGACGCCATCGCGGCGAGGCCGCGCGGGAGCAGAAAGTTGCGGGCGTAACCCGGCTTGACCTTGACGAGCTCGCCGCTGTTACCGACGTTCGGAAGGTCCTCGGTGAGGACGACTTGCAAATTGCGAGGCATGGCTTTTACTCCCTCAGTCCGTCATGGTGAACGGCAAGAGCGCGATGATGCGCGCCCGCTTGATGGCGATGGCAAGCTCGCGCTGGTGCAGGCTGCACGCGCCGCTCACGCGCCGAGGAACGATCTTGCCGCGCTCGGTGATGAAGTACCGGAGCGCCTGCGGATCCTTGTAGTCGATCTTCAGGTCCTTGTCGGAGCAGTAGCGGCAGATGCGCGCGCGGCCGCGCCGACGCCCGTCGCCCTTATCGTCGCCACGATCGAAATCGTCGTTCATGTCCATGGCTCAGTTCTCCTCCTGGCGATTGCGTCCGGCGCCCTGGCCCTCTTCGGGATTCATCATCGCTTCGTAGTCCTCGAACTCGACGTCGCGCTCGCGGCGGCGGCGTTCAGCGGCCTGTGCGTCGAGGCCGAGCTCGCGCTCGACCGTGAACTCGGGCTCGTCCGGCTCGAAGGTGACATCGAACGAGACGCTCGCCATGTCGGCCTTTTCGGTGACGTCCACGAGCGGCACGTTGTTGCGCAGCTGGATGGTCTGAAAGCGAATGACGCTGTCCGAGAGGCGCAGCTGGCGCTCGATCTCGGCGACTGTGGTGCCCTTGCCGAGGTACTTCACGAACACGTACACGCCGCGATGGTGCTTCGCGATCGGGTACGCGAGGCGGCGCTGCCCCCAAAGCTCGACGTTCGTCAACAAGCCCTCGGTGCTGCCGATGGCGTCGTTGAGCTTGGTGGCGACGTCGTTCGCCTTGTCACGCTCGATGTTGGGCCGAAGAATGTAGACGGTCTCGAACTCTCTGGCGTGGCCCTTCGCCAATGCGACTCTGCTCATGCTTCCTCCTGGACTAACGGCTCCGTGAGCGAGGCTCCTCGGCGTAATTGCCGGGAGGTCGCCGCGGGGCGAGGCAACGAGAGAGCCGGTCAGCCAGAAGACGGTGCTTCCGGTGGCCGGCTCTTCTTCGGTCGCGCGTTGCTGGTTGTCATCGCGGCTGCGAGGCCGCGGGCGGCGATGTCTAGCACACTCTTCCGCGCCGCCTGCAAGCAATTTTCGAGTTCGGAGCGCTCATTTCCCGAGAAATCCGAGAGCACCCAGTCGGCGACGTCGCCCTTGAAGTCCGCCGCAGGACGTCCGATCCCGACGCGCACCCGCGCGAAGTCGCCGGTGCCGAGGCGCTGCATGATCGAGCGCAGACCGTTGTGGCCGGCGTGCCCGCCGCCGAGCTTGAGCCGCACCTCGCCGAACGGCACGTCGAGCTCGTCGTGGACGACAACGATGGATGCGGGCTCGATCTTGTGAAACGCCGCGCAAGGCTGCACGGCGTCTCCCGACAGGTTCATGAAGGTCTGCGGCTTGAAGAGCAGCGCCTCTTCCTTGCCGAGGCGCGCGCGCGCAAGCTCGCCCGAGAATTTCGCGCGGAAGGGCTCGCTCGCCGCGTCGGTCGCGAGCGCGTCGACGACCATGAAGCCGACGTTGTGGCGATTGCCGCCGTACTTTCGCTCGGGGTTGCCGAGGCCGACGATGAGGAACATGTTCGCTCGGTCGCGACGGCGAAGAGGTAGCTAGTGGCGAATCTCTGATTCGCCACCTAAGGAGCTCACTTCTTCTTGTCGTCCTTGGCCGGAGCCGCGCCCTTGGCCGGCGCCGCACCCTTGGCTGGAGCCGCACCCTTGGCCGGCGCCGCACCCTTGGCCGCTGCCGCTGCCGGAGCGGCGGCACCCGTTGCTGCCGGAGCCGCAGCGGCCTCAGTCGGCGCCGCTTCCTTCTCGGCACGCGGAGCTTTCACCGAGACGACGCGCTGCTCTGGCGGCAGGAGCACCTCGACGCCGGCGGGAATCACGAGATCTTTCGCGCGGCACGAGTCGCCGAGCTCGAGGGCGGAGATGTCGACGGTGATGCCCGCCGGGATCGCCTCTGGCATGCAGCGCACGCGGATGAAGCGCGACGAGATGAGCACGACGCCCCCCGAAGCCTCGCCCTTGCTCTTCCCAGTGGTTCGGAAGGGGACCTCGACCTCGAGCGGCGCGCTCACGTCGACCTTGACGAAGTCGGCGTGCAGAAGCTGGCGCGAGAGCGGGTGCACCGAGAAGTCCTGCACCATCACGGGGAGCGCGCCGCTCGGCAGGTCGAGGTGGATGACCGTGTTGCGGCCCTTCTCCGAGCCGAGCACGCTGCGGAGCTCGTCGTGACCCACCGCGAGCGCGAGCGTGTCGGTGCCCTTGCCGTACGCGACGGCGGGGATCTGGCCGGTCGTGCGAAGACGACGAGAGTGGCTCGAGCCGAGCTCGTTGCGGACGTTTGCCTTCAGCGTGACTTGTTCCATGTCGTGACCTCGATTGACGATGAGCTCGAGCGCAAGGCCGGGGCGAGACGCCCGACGCAGCGTGCGAATTGTTGCCTCACACGAAGAGTGAGCTGACGGAGTCGGAGTGATGGATTCGGCGGATGGCTTCGGCCAGTAGCGGCGCGACGCTCACCACCTTGATCTTCTTGCAGGCACGGCCAGCCTCGGAGAGCGGCACCGTGTTGCTCACGATCACTTCTTCGAGCGGCGACTCTTCGATGCGAGAGATCGCCGGCCCGGAGAGCACCGGGTGCGACACGCTGGCCGAGACGCTCGCCGCGCCTGCGCTCATGAGCGCTCGCGCCGCGTTGCACATGGTGCCGGCGGTCTCGAGGATGTCGTCGACCACGACGCAACGCTTGCCGCGC
>SYFR01000102.1 GCA_005800325.1 Myxococcales bacterium
CCGGCACGAGCGGCGCCGCTTCGATCGCTGCCTCCGGCATGGGCGTGCGCTCCACCGTCGGGCGCTCGGCGCGCGGAAGCGGAACCGCGGGCGACGCGAGCCGCGGATCGGCGCCGGCGCGCGGGCTCGTGTGGCGACCTTCTCGTCGCGGCGGCTCATCGTCGGCGTCGTGCAGGTTCTGTTGGCTCAGCCTCCGCGCCGAGACTCCGCGCGCGGCCGCCAGTCCCTGGCCCCGCTCGCCGAGCGACGCGACGCGTACGATGCGAATCCCGTCCTCCGCCGCAGCCGAGAGATCGATCGGAGTGGCATCCGACACGCGGCCGCCTTGCGAGTCGACGACCGGGCGCACGGTCGGAAACAGAAAGCGGCGTGGATCGGATGGGGCCTCGACGACGATCGCCGTGTGGCCCGTCGACAGCTCGACGAGCGTTCCGGTCGGGAAGATCCCGATCGCCGTCATGAGCAGCCGCACCGTGGTCTCGTCGGCTTGCTCGCGGACGCCGGCGAGACAACCCAGCATCGCCTCGTTGGCGGTCCGCTCCTCTTTCGGATCGGCGAGCAGCTCGATGAAGAGGCGCGCGATGGCGACGATGCGGGCCTCGAGCGTGGGCGCGTGCGTGCCGCCGTAGGGCTTCGGGGCGGCGTCGCGGTAGTTGAGGCTCAGCGCCTCGTACACCAGCACCGAGTAGACCATTGACGCTTCGCTCACGCCCGCGAGCGCGATCGTCATCACCGTGCTGGCCGCCGGGAGCTTGCCCTCCTCGTCCGGAGAAATGCGTGGAAGCACGGAGCCGACATGGCCCTCGCCGGTCGGTCCGCAGCCGGCCAGGCGCGGCAGGCCAACGTCGTAGAGCAGCGCTGCCATCGCGATCCGCGAGAGCGTTCGCGGCTCGCTCGTGAGCTGGCGCGCCATCGCGAGCGCCAGCAACGCGGAGTTGACCGCGCGGCCGCCCTGGTCGTTGCGAACGTTGTAGAGCGCCGTGCTCGCCAAGAACGCCGGCGCCTGCCGCTCGCTGATGTCGACGAGCTGCTCGGAGATGCGGCGAACGTGCGACGGGAGCTCGCAGCGACCCGCCAAGAGGCTCGCGAGGAAGCGGCGCACGACGACGACCGCCGTGCAGTAGTCGCGCACGAGCACGTCTTTTGGCGCGAGGTCCTCGTCGTCGAAGCGCCGTCGCCCCGGGGGCTTGCCTTTCTTCAAGCGGATCCGTGAAAAGCGCACCGTTTGCGGCGGCGGCCCGACCTTGCGAATCGCGTCGCCGAGCGCACCCTGAAACGCCTTGAGCTCGTCGACCGACACGTCGAATCCGACGGACATCTCGTCGATCCCGAATTTTCGCAGGATCTCGCCGAGCTCGAGCGCGGCTTCGTACACGGTGCGTCCGGCGCGTAAGAGCTGCCGTCCGACGAACACCGACTTGTCGGAGAAGAAGACCTTCGGGTTCCGGCCGGTGCGCCGCCCGTACTCCATCACGCTCGACTGGGTCTGCTGCAACGTCCGAAGCTGCGCCTCGTTCTCCGAGGTGTAGAGCGTCGACTGCTTGGTGAGGCGGTGGAGGGCCAACACCACGTTCGCGGCGAGCTGGTCCTCGTTCGCGCCTTGCGCCCGCGTCACCGTTGGCCGTGCCGGCCGCGTCGCCGGTTGGGTCATGCGCCGCTCCCAAGGTGGGCTCGGCCTTCAGTCGCGGCCGACGGTGCACGTGAGCGCAATCTCACCTTTCTGCCTCCCCGTCGTAGGACCGACCGAGCCTGCTGCTCACGGACTCGGCTCCGGCACCTGCCATCTTGCGCAGCTCGGGTGAGTTCCACGGGCGCCGCCGTGCCGCATTTTCGAGCGCTTCCAAGGCTTGCTCGGTAGCGCCGCGTCGCCCTAGGACCTCGGCGGCGAGGCTCCGCGTCGCGTCGAGCGCAGCGTCGACCATGAGCCCGTGATGATCGATGACCGAGATGAGCACCGTCTCCGCTCTCGATGGGTGCAAGGCAGCGAGCGTCTCGAAGAGTTGCCGCTGCTCGTTCGTGGCGCGTCGCCGGAAGGACTCGAAGGACTCGACGAAACGCACGAGCCCGGGGCCCGCGGCGCGCACGTGGTGGTGCCGCATCGTCGTGAGCGCGGCGAAGCGCGTGGCCGGATCGGCGCTCTCGGCCAGCTCGAGCAGCTGCTTGCCGAGCACCTCGTCGTTGGTCGCGAGCAGCGCGATCGCCTCGCATCGCAAGGCAGCGTTCTGGCTCGTGAGCAGAGGCCGCAAGAAATCGATCGCCTCCGGCGAGCGTGACGCCGTGATCATCGCGAGGCACCGCTGCGCCAGCGCCGGCTTCAGCGCATCGAGGCGCGCGACGACGAGCTCGGCCCCGCTCGCTGCGTGGCGCTCGATGTACGCCATGAGCGCCTCGAGCACGTCGCCGTCCGCGAGCTGGTTCGCGTCGGTCAGGAGGTCGTCGAGCCACGCAGAATCGAGGCCCTCGAGCACGCGCGTGAGCCCCTGGAACAACGGCGCTCGCTCCGCTGCCGTTAGGTCCCCCGAGAGGACGAGCCGCAACAGCTGCCGCACGATTTCCCTCGGAAATAGTCCCTTCGTGAGGGCGACGAGCGTTACCGGACGCGGGGTATTCAGCTGGGGGATCGCGTCGGCGAGGAAATAGTAGGTGTCGAAGAGATCCTTGTAGCGCGACCTCGTGACCAGCGCGCGCGCGTGGCGAGCGAGTGGCGCGAGCATGAGCTCGCTGTCGCCACGGAGCTCCGCGTCGATGTAGGCCTCGGCGGTCGCGTCGAGGTAGCGCTGTCGCCAGCGGTCGTTGTCGAGGGAGAGCTGCGAGCCGAGGGCAGTGCGCGCCGCCGCGTCGAGCTGTAGGGCGTGTGCGGCGAGCTCCGCAGCCGCAAACCCGCTCGTGTCCGTCCCCACCGCCATCGCCGCGACCTCGGCGAGATCTTCCCGAGCCGTCTTCTCGAGCCCCTCGGCCTCGGAAAAAAACTTCTCTTGCTCGGTCGCATCGGCTTCGGTCAGCTCGTCGCGGACGCGGCAGCGGACGTGGGTGAACCGTGCCTCCCAGAGCGCGGCGAGCACGTCGGCGTCGTCCGCTTCGTCGCGCGCATCCATGAGCATCGCGCGGAGCAGGCCGGCGACCTCGGGCTCGGTGACGCCGCGGCTGATCTTCACCTCTTCCACGCCCGCGGCGCACAGGTTGTACGGCACGGAGTCGTGCGGCGAGCCGGGCTCCCAGACCGTGACCTCGGTGCCGGTGCGCTCTTGCGTGAAGCAGAACGGGTGGACCGTGAAGACGAGGCACTCTGGATCCTCGCGCAGCGCGTCGGTCATGCTGCGGTAGATCGCCCGAATGCGCCCTGCCGCTTCGGGGTGATCGAGCGAGTATTGACGGAACGTCGGCAGCGCTCGCTCGAGCCGATGGAAGACCTCGCGCGTACGCTCGTGCGGATCTTCTTCCTGCGGCTCCCCCGACGCGCGGTCGCGGGTACCGTGCGGCAGCGTGCCGTCGGCGGTCGGGCGCCCGCGCCTTGGGGCCTGTTCGCGCGCTTCCGCGCTGAAGGGGGACGACGGCGCCGACGACGGCAACGTGGAGACCCGGCCGTCGCCGGGATCGCTCGATGCGCTGGTTCGGTGCGCTCCCGGAAGGCTCGGCGCCACCGACGAGCCGCTCGGCGTTACGGGCCCCGTGCTGAAGCGCTGTCCGGGCGTCGGCGCGAGGTTGCGTGCGACGCTCGGACCAGGCGCGACCGCCGGTGGAGGCGGTGGTGGTGGCGGCGGCGGGGCCTTCGCTGTTTCGAGCAGCTGGCTGACGTGCCGACACGCGTCGCGCATCTCCGCGGCGCTCTGAAAGCGGTTGCGGCGGTCCCATTGCAGCGCCTTGTCGACGAGGGCGATGACCTCGATCGGCAGCTCTGGGGCCGTCCGCGCGATCGACGGCGCCGGCTGAGTCGCCGCGAGGATGAACGCCTCGTTATCGCTCTTGCCATGGTGCAGCCGCTGCCCGCTCAGGATCGCGTAGAGCGTCGCGCCGGCCGAGTAGATGTCCGAGCGGCCGTCGATCTCGTTCTTTCCCACCGCTTGCTCGGGCGACATGTACGACGGCGTCCCGAGCGCCATCCCCGCGCGCGTGAGCGCCTCGCCCTCGACCTCGCGAAGGCGCGCCACACCGAAATCCAGGAGCTTTACGACCTTTTCGTGCGTGATGAAGATGTTCGGCGGCTTGAGATCGCGGTGGATGATGTTCTGCTCGTGAAACCCGACCAGTGTGTCGAGCACGTCCCCGGCGATGCGCAGCGCTTCGGGCGCCGGCACCCGTCGATCCATGCGCTTCCATAGCTGCTGCAGGGTCTCGCCCTCGAGCAGCTCCATCACCAGGAACGACTCGCCGAACTCGGTCTCGTCGTC
This sequence comes from Myxococcales bacterium, assembly GCA_005800325.1. Taxonomy (GTDB): domain Bacteria; phylum Myxococcota_A; class Polyangia; order Polyangiales; family Polyangiaceae; genus SYFR01. Next base: position 4,389 of record SYFR01000102.1, read on the forward strand.
GTCGAGGATGGCGACCCTGCCCGGGTGGTCGACCTTGTTCGCGACGTAGCCTTCTCGCAGGAAGCGCTGCTTGACCGAGTCGTCGTGCGCGAACTCGTTGTGGAGCACCTTCAGCGCGACGCGCGACCCGTTCCGGTGGGTCGCGGCGTACACGGACGCCATGCCGCCGATCCCGAGCAGCTGGCCGATGCGCCACTTGCCCTTGACCGATTGGCCGACGCGCCTGGCCGCTCGCTCTTTGACCGAGCTCGGTTCCGTCGTGCCCTGAGAATTTTGCGACTCTTGCGTCGACACCTGCCCGCCGCGCAGCATAGTAACCCACGCGCCGCGCGGGTCAGTGTTTGTTTCGACGCAGGTGCGCGCAGCGCGGCGGATCGAGGAGCACCCGCACGCCGCGATTCGAGGGCACCGCGCGGTTCCAGCTGTCGGCGGCCGCGGCCTTGCCGACGAACAAGTCGACGTGGCGCCCGCGCACCTTGTGCCCCCGGTCCTCGGCGACGAAGCACCCGTCGTGCGCCGCGCCCATGGGATCGCGCAGCCCATGGAAGTCTGGGCTGTAGATCACCGTAC
>SYFR01000103.1 GCA_005800325.1 Myxococcales bacterium
CGAAGACGAGCCGAGCTTCAGCGCCATCGCGGTGAGCATCGCCGTGATCCGCAAGAGGAGGGCTCGCACAGCCACCAAGCGTTGCGCCTCGGCGAGCCCGAGCACGGCCAGAACGTCAAGGACGGCTGCGGTCTCGGTCGCCGAGCGGCGCGCAAATGCGGTAACTTCGGCGAGCTGTCGCCTCGATCCCCCTCAACATCGCGGAAGGCGCCGGGGATTTCGGTCCGGCGGACAAGGCGCGCTTCTTGATCGCTGAGGTAGGCGCGGCCCCTCGGAAAGCGGTCCGCGAGCTGTTGCGCCCCCGCCACCAGCTCGATGCTCGCACGGTAGACGTCGAGTCGCTCATGTTCGAACCCGTCCCTGCCCGCCAGTCGGCCCGAACCGGGGGTCGGTGCGCAGGAATCGGGCTCGGGCTCGGGCTCGGGCGCGGGCTCGAAAATGAGGGGAGTCCTCAGGGGTGGAAGCGAACGTGCCGCAGAGGGTGATTTTCCGCGAACGCGCCACGGCGGAGCGCCAGCGGGTGAGCGTGACGTGCGCCTGCGGGGACGCGATGAAGAAGATCGGCGAGAGCTCGGAGGCGCTCGGGAGCTACCTCGCGGCCAGCGTGCGGACGGGAGCGTGCTGGGTGTACGAGCCGAAGTACGGACCGTCAGCTGGTCACGGACTCGACGGTGCTCCGCGCTTGACCTTCCTCGTGGACTCGAGCGCGGCGAGAAATGCCGCCCCGCCGTTGAGGGGCGCGATCTCGATCTTCATGAGCTCGCCTGCGCCGGTCTGCGCCTCGATGACGTCGCCGACGAGCGGCTCGGAGCGATGGCGCACCTCCGCGATGTCCGCGAGCGCGAACGCGGTCGTGCGTCCGTTCTTGACGTAGACGAGACGCTCGGTCGTCACGAGCGCCAGCTCGCTCGCGTCACCGGAGAGCGTCGCGTCATAGTAGGAGACGAGCTTCTCTCCCGGCAACAGCAGCTGCCTCTTCTCGATCGCGGCGAGCGTGGACGCCGGCAGCTGGTTCGGAGCCATGACCCCGCTCGCCTCTGTCGCGCGCCCGCAGAAGCGCACGAACGACACGAGCCCGAGCACGCCGATCAGTCCAGCCACGCCGAGGAGCGGGCCGAGCCAGATCCAGATCGAGCGCGGTCGAACGGGCGCGGGCGCCGATGGAAACTGCATGTCGCTTCGTAGCACACGGAGCGCGGGTGCGAAGCCGACAAGCCGCGAAGCAAGCGACGAGTTCGGCCAGTGGCGAAGGCTCGCAGGCGGCTGCGACGACGGGCGGGTGAACATCCACCTCCTGCACGAGACCTGCACGCGCCCGCGAGCGCGGCGCGGGACCGTTGGCTGGGCGCAGCGGGCGGTGGAGGCTCTTCGTCCGCGCGCACCTCCCGCCCCCGCCTCCCGCCCCCGCACGCTGCGGCCTGGTGCGCGGCGGATCCTGGCGCGCCTGGACGCGGCTACCCAAGGAGGCCGGTGAGGAGGGCATGCGACCTTCCCGCGATCGGGAGAGCGCGAAGCTCCGCTTTGCACGGCAGCAGGCCATCGTCGTCGAGGTTTCGCCGCCGGATGCCCAGCGACGATACAGGACGTCTCCGTCATATGACATCGATCTCATATGATATGGCGACTACACTCCGGCAATGAAGGCGACGCGCTCCGGGAAAGCCAAGATGCCAAGCGACCTGGTCCTCGCGAGGACCGCCAGCCTGTTCTCCGCATTCGCCAACGGGGGTCGCCTGAAGGCGGTGGTCGCCTTGATGCGGCATGGGCCGATGTCCGTGACAGGCCTCATCGAGGTCTGTGGCCTCGAGCAATCTGCGCTCTCCCATCAGCTGCGCGTGCTTCGCGACGGATCCCTCGTCGTCGCCGAGCGCCGCGGCAAGCAGGTCGTCTACGCGCTCGCCGACGACCACATCGCCAGCATCCTCGAGGATGGCATCCACCACGCGCGCGAGCAATCCCGGAAAGGCGACGCGACATGATCACTGCATGGACGACCCTCTTGATCCTCCTGGCCTTCGGCGCGCTCGCGTTCGGCTGGCGTTCGTGGCTCCAGTGGCGACGCACCGGCTCGACGGGCTTTCGCGGTCTCTCGGGTCGCGTCGGCTCGTCGGAGTGGAACGGCGGTGCGCTGCTCATCGTCGCGCTTGCGCTCTCGGTGGCGGCCCCGCTCGTCATCATCGCCGGTGTGATCGACCCATGGCCGGCGCCGGTCGGGGTCACAGCGGTCGCCGGCGTCCTCCTCGCCGTCGGCTTCGTGGGCACGCTCGCCGCTCAGCTCTCGATGGGGGAATCGTGGCGCATCGGCGTTGACGCGTCGGAGCGAACCGACCTCGTCGCGAGCGGCCTCTTCCGCGTCTCGCGAAACCCGATCTTCACATCGATGCTCCTCTTCCTCGCCGGTCTCGCGCTCGTCCTGCCGACGATCGTCTCGGCGCTCGCGTTCGCGCTTGCCCTGATCGGCCTCGAGATCCAGGTGCGCCTCGTCGAGGAGCCGTACCTCACGAAGACGCACCGCGACGCATATCTCACCTACGCCGCCCGCGTTGGCAGGTTTCTTCCGATGATCGGCCGCTTGCGAGGCTGATCCATACGACCTGAGGCATCCCCTC
>SYFR01000104.1 GCA_005800325.1 Myxococcales bacterium
ACTTGTTGCGCGTGCCGTCCACGTCGACAAGGACGCGGTCGACGCCGGCCTGGTCGAAAACGTTGAGGCCGATGACAGCCGGCGCGAGCACGTCGTGGACGTTGCGCACGGCCTGGCTCACGCCCTTGCCGAGGTAGCGTTTCTTGTCGCCGTCGCGAAGCTCGACGGCCTCGTGCACGCCCGTCGAAGCGCCGCTCGGGACCGCCGCCCGGCCATGGCCGTCTTCGGTGAACACCTCGACCTCGACCGTCGGGTTGCCGCGCGAATCGAGAATCTCCCTGGCGATGATGCTGCGAATCTCAGACACGATGACCTCCCGGCGCCGCACGCTGCGGCACTATCGACCCGCGGCCCTTTTAACTAAGCTTGGCCCCGCGTGGAACAGTCGATCGGCGTATTCGGCCAAGACGTGCTGCTCTGGGTGTGCCTGCTGCGTCAATCGCCAGCGCGCCCTGCCCCGCACGTCGTCCACCAGCACGCCAGCTGGCTGCTCGACGAGCTGCGCCGCTCGCCGGAGGCCACCGAGCTCCCGATGGAGTCGGCCGACGATGGGCTCTTCGCGCTCGCCGCGCTCATCGATGAAATCGCGATGAACCTGCCCGATCTTCGCGCGACGTGGAGCCAGTACCTCCTGCAGGCGGCGCGTCACAACACGAGCAACGCGGGCGTCGAGGTATTTCAACGGCTCGCGCGCGTACGCCGCGGCCCGAAGAGCGTGCTCGCGACGTACATGACGGTGCTGGGGCTCGGATTCATGGGCGCGTACGGCCACCCGGGGGCCGATCCGTACACCGTGGTGCAGCTCCGCCGCGACCTCGCGCTCGAGCTCGGCGTGGATCCCGACCGCGATTTTCGCGCCGGTGTGCTGCGCGGCGTCAGCCGACAGGAAGTCGAGGGACTCGACCTCCACCGCGTCGTGTGGTGGAAGTCGCTGTGGACCGGGCGAGCGCTGGGCGCGCTGGCCCTCCTTTCGGCGTTGCTCACCGCGATCGTGTCTTTTTTCACATGACCACGTCGTTCGCCTACGAGCTCGCGTCCCTCGTCGCGACCCAGTCGTCGCTCTTCGGTGGCGCGACGGAGAGCGCGTATGCGCTGCCGTGGTACGTCGTCGTCGGCGAGCCGGGCACCGGTAAATCGACGGCAATTCGCGCGGTCAACCTGAGCTGGCCGCGCGGTAACGCCCCGCTCGCGATGAACGTCCCGAACCAGAGGTGCCAGTACTGGCTCCCGGAGAAGGCGGTGTTCATCGAGCCCGGCGCGAGCGTGCTCGGACCGCAGCGCTCACCGACGGCCCTCCAGGAGCTGTGCCAGGAGCTGCTCGAGCGACGCCCGCGTGAGCCGCTCGACGGCGTCCTCGTCATCGTCAACGCGCGCATGCTCGCGGATTTTTCCAACGAGGGCGCCGAACACTACGCGAAGGCGCTGCGGCGTTATCTCATCGAGATCGCCCAGCAGCTCGACGCCGACGTGCCGACGTACCTCGTCGTCACCGGGTTCGACGGCCTGTGGGGCTTCGGCGACGCGTTTCGCTGGACCGCGGAGCGCAGCCGAGAAGAGCCTTGGGGGTTCACGATCTCGCCGCGGCTCGCTCGCAGCGAATATGGCGCGCGCGCCGCGCTCGAGCTCGAGGGAGTAGCCGCCCGCATCGAGGCCATGTGCTTCGCGAAGGTCGCCTCCGAAGAGCCGCCCGACGTGCGTGCGCGCGCCTACCAGCACCTCACCGAGTGCCGCGATTTGCTGACGCGGCTGCGCGAGCTCCTCGCGACGCTGATGACGGCGAACACCTTCGAGCGCTCGCCGTGGATCCGCGCGATGGTGCTCGGAAGCGGGCTCCCTGGCACCGGGCACAAGCTTCGCCACCGGGCCTCCCAGTTCGCGCAAATGGGCTACGTGGCGCCGCAGACGAGCGGCACTCCGTCTGCGGGCGGGATGCCGATGCACGCGCTCTTGAATGACGTGCTCTTGCCGGAGCGCGACATCGTCCCGACGCGCCAGCGCTGGATTGACGACAAGCCGCTCCTCGCGCTCTTCGCCCTCGCGAGCGTTTCGTGGGTCGCGCTCCTCATCGTCTTCGTGGTGCGCGCGCTCGTCCGTTAGCAGCATCGGCTTCGTGGTGCGCGCGCTCGTCCGTTAGCGACCTCGGCTTGGCGTCGCGTCGCGAGGAGCGTCGCGAGGAGCATCGCGGCTCGGGGCCGGTCAGGCGCCGCGCTGCTGAAACAGCTCGATCGCCTCGGCGGCAAGCTCGCCGATGCTGATCTCGTTGCGCTCCTCGTCCTCGCCGACGACGCTCATGCGCGTGTCCCCCTGGAGCGGCGCGAGCAGCTTGACCGCGGCTTCGTCGCCGACCGTGACGAGCGCCTCGATCGCGGCGGCCACGCCGTCGGCATCCTCGAGACGCAGGAACAGCCCGAGGAGCTTCACGACGCCGCCCTCCGGGACATCGGACAGGATGTATGGGAGCTCGACGAGGCACGGCGAGCCCACCGGCTTCTTCGCGAGCGCACGCTCGACACCGAGCGCCACCTCCTTGAAGCGATCGAAGGCGAGCCCCTGCAGCTGCTCGCCCGCCTCGCTGCGCGCCTCGGGGAAAGGCGTGTCGAGGACGTCGATGAGCGCGTCGACGACGTCGCCTCCGTCGAGCTCACCGAGCAACCGCGCGGTCGCGACGAGCCGCAGCGACGCCTCGTCCTCGTCATCGAGCGCGCTCGCGGCGGCGACGGCGCCCGCGAGGCACGTCAAGAGCCCGGCGCGGTCGCCCGCGGCGTGCGCAGTGAGCTCGTCATGCCGGGCTCGCGCGTCGCGCTCCGCGGAAAAAAGCGCCGAAAGTGCCGCCTCAATGTCTTCGTGCTTCTTCACGCGAGCGGGGTAACATTTTTCGCTGGCGAGCGCGAGCGCAGCGCCGAGCTCTCTGACGCCGAACTAAGCGCAGCGCCGACGGATTGCATGAGCGCGCACTTCGACATCGTTGCACCCGCCGAGCCGGGGCCCCTCGTGGTCGAGATCCCGCACGCCGGGCTCGTGATCGACGACGCCGCAGCGAAATTCACGCGCATCCCCGAGCGGGCGCTCCAGGCCGGCGCTGTCCTGGCGGACTCCGACATCGGCGCCGATCGCCTCTGGGACGGCAGCGAGTCGCTCGGCGTCACGCGCCTCGCCGCGCGCGCGAGCCGCTACGTCGTCGACCTCAACACCGAGCCTCGCGTGCCGACGCCCTACGAGGAGAAGCTCCCCGAGCCACTGCGCGCCGTACGAATGATCTCCGAGTGCGGCGAGCGCTGGCTCGCGAACCCGTTGCCGCGCCACGAGCGCGAGCGGCGCATGCGCGAGGTCTTCGAGCCGTACCACCAGGCCGTCACCGACGCGCTCGAGCAGGCGCGGGCACGCCACGGCACCGCGGTGCTGCTCTCGTCCCACACCTTCCCCGATCGCTTCGCGCCCGGCGCCGACGTGGTGATCGGCACGCGTCACGGCGCTTCGGCCGACGCCGAGCTGCGCGACGCGCTGGCGGATGTCGTGCGCGGCCACGAGCTCTCGGTGGCGCTCGAGGAGCCGTTCCCCGGCGCGTACTCGCTCGCCCGCCACGCGCGCCCTGCCGAACGGGTCGTGGCCGTCCAGCTCGAGCTCGCGCGGAGCGTAGTGAGCCGCCGCGAAGAGCGCGTGCGCCGCCTGCTCGTCGAGCTCGTCGGCGTGTTGATCCATTCCGGCACGCGTTGCTCGTCGCGCTCGCCGGTGTGTTGATCCGCGACGGCATGCGTCCGCCGGCATGCCCGCTTGACCTCGCCGCGCCGTGCGACAAGAATCCCGGGTCGGCCTCAACCCCGGGAGCTTCGATGCGCGTCGATCTGTTCACCCTCACCTGCAGCAAGCTCGAGAACGCCTCGCTCGTGGGCTTCCGCGGCAAGGAGAAGATCTCCGAGCCGTACGAGTACGAGTTGTTCTTCACGGTGCCGGTGGGAACGTCGGCGCGCGCGGCGGTGGGGGAGCGCGCCACGCTCAAGGGCGATCGAGGTGAAGGCCACGAGCCGCTCGTGATCCACGGAGTAGTCGCCGGCGTGCGCCTCTTGCACCAGACCGCCGAGCGCGCGCTCTACAGCGCCTCGCTGGTCCCGAGGCTCTGGCTCCTGCGGCACTTCTGGCGCAGCTACGTATTCACCGGCAAGAACATCCAGGCCTTCCTCACCGATACGCTCACCGCCGGCGGCCTCGCGTCGAACGAGTTCCGCTTCTCCATCGATCCCGGCCTCTATGCCGAAGAGGAGTTCGTCGCCCAATACCGCGAGACGCACCTCGACTTCTTCCACCGCTGGCTCGAGCGGGAGGGCCTCTATTACTATTTCGAGCACAAGCCCGATGCTGCCGGCGAGGTGCTGGTCATTACGGACCACCTGTCCATTCACGAGGACTTCCCTGGCGGCGGCCGCGTGCGCTACGTGCCGCTCTTCGGCGACGACGCGACGGCGCCGGAGGGCCTGCACCACCTCGAGGCCGACGTGCGCTGGCTGCCGAAGACCGTCACGATCGCCGACTATGACTACGCCAACCCTGCTGTCCCGTTGAAGGGGGAGAGCGCCGTCACGAAGGCCGGAGTCGGCGCGATCCGCGAGTACGGCTATCGCGTCTTTGGCGAAGATGCCGCCAAGCGCCTCGCCGAGGTGCGCGCCATGTCGATCGGCTGCCGCGAGACCACGATGCGCGCCAGCGGCGACGCGTCCGGGCCGCGCGCCGGATATCGCCTCGCGGTGGACGACCGCCCCGACGAGCTCGACGAGGCGTGGCTCGCCGTCGAAGTGGAGCTCTCCGGCGCGCTCGCCGGGATGACGCCGGAGGTCGCCCGCCTCACCGGACTCTCCACTACGCACACCTTCGGCGTGAAGCTATTTGCCATTCCCGCGAGCGTGCAATACCGCGCCCCGCAAACGACGGCGTGGCCGCGCATCTACGGCTTCGAGAACGGCATTGTCTGCGGCCCGGCCGACAGCCAATACGCGCAGCTCGACGCCGATGGCCGCTACCACGTGCGCTTCGAGTTCGACACGAGCGAGCTCTCCGACGGCAAGGGCTCGACGCGCGTGCGCATGCTGCAGCCGCACGGCGGCAGCACCGAGGGATTCCACTTCCCACTCCGAAAAGGCACGGAGGTGATGATCGGCTTTCTCGGCGGGGACTGCGACCGGCCCTTCATCGCCGGTGTCGTGCCCAATGCCCAAAAGCCGAGCGTGGTCGGGTCGCGCAACCAGACGCAGAACGTCATTCGCACCGGCGGCGGCAACCAGCTCGTGCTCGAGGACGAAGAGGGCAAAGAGTTCATCTTCCTGCACTCGCCCAACAACGCCACAGGGATCTACATGGGCAATCCGGCCGGCGCTCACGCGGGCGTGTACACGGGCGAGGGCGACCAAACGTTTTACATGTTCACTTCCCCCAACGCGGCGAATCCCGCCGAAGATATCAATACGTCGGACGGTGGCGACACACTGGCCCTGTCGCTGAGTACGGAAGGCAATTACGGGGTGGACGTCAACGGTAATACTTGGTCGCAAACCTTCGGCAACCAGAGCAGCTTCGTCCTTGGCAACGTCACGATCGGTAACCGCGGCACGTACACATTTCAGGTCGGTAAGCCTGCGACCGAGACCTATTACGCGACGCGCACGACCACCACAAAGACGGGTCGCACCGACACGGTCGAAGCCGGCGGCATGGTGCAAGACATCACGCCCAGTCTCACCCAGACGATCCACGGCAGTGGCACGCAACATGTCACCACGAACTGGGATCACACGGTCGATGGCGCCAATCACGACAAGTACGGCAGCTGGCATGCAGAGGCCAAGGACTCGGTCCTCATCGAGTGTACCGGGGGCGTCACGACCATCAAGAGCCCGACCGAGATCGTGCTCAATGCGCCGAAGGTCAGCAACCAGGCGACCGGCCAATGGTTCAAGATGACCGCCATTACGCTCGACCTATACGGCATGAAGAACGCGGTCGGAGTTATCAAGAATGAAGCCTGCGGAGTATCGACGGCAGTCAATGGCATGAAGCTTGAGGCCACCGCTAGCGCGAGTTCCGCCATCGGGTCCAAGACGGATCTTGTCGGCACCGGGACATCCATCACGACCACGAAGATCGACATGGCCCTTTCCAAGCTCGCCAACAACCCGATCACGCTGGAGGTCGAAGACGTCAAATTTTCCTCGGGCTCAATAGAGGCACGGGTGAAGGCCTTGATGAAGCTATGAAGGTGACGAAGCCCATGAAGGTGCCGGTGCTTTGCCGGCCGTGGCAGCACGCGAAGCGCTCGGAGCTCCACCTGGCGGCGATCCTCGGCTTTCCGTTGAGCGCGCCGCGGACCCTCTACGACGAAGTGGCTTTCTGGCCCGCCGTAACGCCGGCGCTCGGACAGTCGCCGCTCGACGAAGGGCTGGCCAAATCTTCCGCCGAGCTGCTCGTGGCCGGCACGTGCATGGCTCCGGGAGGCCAGCCCACCCCTGCGACCTACGTGCGTGCCCGACTCGGGACCATCGACAAGCGTCTCAGCGTGATAGGCGATCGGTACTGGCAACGTGGCGTGCCTAGCGCGCCGGAGCCCTTCGTCGAGATGCCAATCGACTGGGCCCACGCCTTCGGCGGGCCGGCGCATCCGCCCAACCCTTACGGCAAGGGCATTGCGCTGCTCGAGAAGAACGGCGCGCAGGTGGTGCCGCTGCCGAACATCGAGCCCTACGGCGCCCTGCTGCGCGGCATGAGCGATCGCCCCACACCCGCGGGCTTCATGCCGATGGACGTGACGTTCGCGGAGAGGCGAGCCCTCGCCGGCTCGTTCGGGTCCGACTACCTCGAGCGCTGGGCGCCCGGCTTGCCGCCGGATCACGATCCGATGTTCTTCAATGCCGCGCCGCTCGATCAGCGGCTCGCGGGCTTCTTCGACGGCGACGAGCCATTCACGCTGGAGAACATGAATGCTGCCCACCCCCGGCAAGAAGGCAGGCTCCCAGGGCTCGTGGCCCGCGCTTTCGTCGCGCAGCGGAGAGACGGCGCCGAGGTGTTCCACGAGGTCGCGCTCCGATGCGACACGGTATGGCTCATGCCGACCATCGACGTTGGCGCGGTCGTTTTTCGCGGCCGGCTCGCCGTGGCCGACGACGACGCCGCAGACGTCGTGCACCTCTTGGTCGCGTGCGAGGAGCGCGGCAAGCCTCGCAGCCTCGAGCATTATCGGGCCGCGCGGCTGCGACGCCTCGACAAGGACAAGGGCGCGATCGCAGAGCTCTCCGACAGCGATCTGATGCCCGAGCGCGACAGCGGTGTGGCGCCCAATGTGTCGTTCGGCGAGCTCGGCCAGTGGACGCGAAGCGAAGGGATCGCCCACGCGAGCGCCGCGCGCGGGCGGGAGCGGCAGATGGAGCGCGCGCGCGAACGAGTGCGCGAGCTCGGCGGGGATCCTTCGATGCTCGGCATGACGCCGCCGCCGGAGCCGATGCCGTCGATGGACGATCTCGACGCGGTCGCGGCGTTCATGGAAAAGCAGATCGACGGGCTCGAGGGGAGGCGCGCGGAGGCGCTTGGCATCGAGGCGCGCGTCGCGGAGGAAATGGCCAAATCGTCCGAAGCGCTCGGTCAGGACGTGACGGAGGTGGTGAGCCAGGGCAGCGAGCACACCGGAGGCCCGCCGAAGCTGCGCGCCGCGACGTTGGCATCCATGCGCGAGCTCGCCCACGAAGCGCGGGCCGCCGGCACCCCCGCGCTGGGAATCGAGGAGCAGCTCCAGGATCCCGAGTTCCTCGCGCAGCTCGAGCAGCACGACCGGGCGCTGCTCGAGGGGTACCGGCGCGGCGCCCACCTGATGCCCGTCGCGCCGCCGATGACCGAAGAGGCGAGCCACCTCGCGCGCTCGTTGATTCAGGCAGCGCGTGACTCGAACGAGCCGCTCTGCGAGCGCGATCTCACCGGTGCCGAGCTCCGCAACGCCGATCTTTCGGGCTTGGATTTCACGCGTGCGCTGCTCGAGGGCGCGGATCTGCGGGGCGCGGATCTGCGCGGAGCCAACCTCGAGGGCGCCGTGCTCGCGAAGGCCGATCTGCGCGAGGCGAAGCTCGCGCGGGCGCGCTTGAGCGGAGCCAACCTCGGTGGCGCCAACCTCGAGGGTGCGGACCTCGAGGATGCTCGGCTAGACAAGGCGGTGCTGATGCGGGCACGCGTCGCCGGCGCGAAGTTCGTGCGGGCCGACTTCGAAGAGGCGGACCTCATCGAGGTGGAGTGGGCCGGCGCAGAGCTGCGCGGGGCCAATCTCGCAAGGTGCGTATTTCTCAAAGCGAAGCTCCCAAAGACGAGCTTCGCCGAGGCGACGCTTACCCAGGCGACCTTCCTCGAGTGCGAGCTCGACGACGCCGATTTCTCCAACGCGAAGCTCCACAAGGCGAGCTTCATTAGCTGCCGAGGCGCGCGCGTTCGCTTCGTGGGAGCGCAGGTCGCCGAAGCCGTGTTCGTCCACAAGAGCCAATTCCCCGAGGCGGACTTTCGCGACGCGCGCCTGGATAAAACGTGCATGAGAACGACGGAGCTTCAGGCGGCTCGCTTCGAGCGCGCGCAAATGGCGATGGCCGACCTCTCGGAGTGCAACGCGAGCCGAGCGGTCTTCGATCGGGCGCTACTCAACAACGCCTTGCTGCTCCGCACGGAGTTGGCGGGCGCATCGCTGCGGGGCGTGAACTTGACCGAGGCGCTGCTCTCGAAGGCGCGGCTCGCCGGAGCGGACTTCACAGGCGCGCAGCTCTGTCGCGCCGATCTCATGCAGGCCGCCGGCGACGGCGAGACCCGCTTCACCGAAGCGCTCGTGGCTCACGCGCGCTTCGACAAAGACTCGAGCGCGCCGCGGAGGTCGTCGTGAATCTCGATGAGCTCCTGGACAAGGTCCGCCATGCCGAACCGATTCAGGGTGCCGACCTCTCGCACCTCGATCTGAGCGGCATCGACCTCTCGGGCGGCATGTTCGAGCGCGTGCGGTTTCCGCAGCGCATGCAGGCTGCGATCGTGAAAGAAGCGACGCTCAGCGAGTGCGATCTCTCGGGCTGCGATCTCTCCGGCTGCGATCTCCACCTCACCACGTTCTTTCGCAGCAAGCTCGACGGCGCGCAGTTCGCGTCCGGCAAGCTCATCGCGGCGAGCTTGGTCGAGTCGTCCGCGCAGCGTGCCAGCTTCGCGAATTGCGAGGCGCCCATCGCGAGCTGGGTGAAGTGCGCGCTCGCCGGCGCCTCGTTCGAGGGCGCGAACCTCGACCGGGCCAACCTCGTCGAGGTGACGGCGGAGGGCGCCGACTTTCGCCGCGCCAACCTCGACCGCGGCACGTACTACAAGCTCGACCTGGCGACGGCGCTCCTCGATGGCGCGAATCTCACACTCACGACCTTCGTCGAGACCAACCTCGGGGCGCGCTCGTTCGCGGGAGCGAAGCTGTTCCGCACGCAGTTCATGCGCGGCAGCGTCGCCGGCTCGAGCTTCGCCGGCTGCGACGCCACGCAGTGCAATTTCACGGGCGTCAACGTCGAGGCTTGCGACTTCACCGACGCCGTCCTGACGCAGGCGCTCTTCGGGGAGGCGCGCGGCAGCAAGGCCCGCTTCCTACGCGCGAAGCTGCAGAATGCCATCTTCGAGCGAGCCTCGCTCCCGGAGGCGAACTTCAGCGGCGCAGATCTGACCGAGGCTTACCTGGTGAAGGCGAGCTTCCCGAGCGCTGTCTTCAGCGGTGCGACGCTGACCCACGCGGACTTCTCCCATTGCGATCTTGGCGCGGCCGACTTCAGCCAGGCATCGATGTTTCGCGCCAAGCTCCATCGCACGCTCCGAAGCGGCGCACGGATCCCGAGCGGCGCGGGCTGGCTCGGCGACGACGAGGAGCTCGCCGCCCTCGAGGACTGGCAACCACGTCACGGAGGCGAGGGCGATGCTCGCCGCTGATGCGAGAGAGGCAGCGGCGCCGGCGAGCGCGGAGGTGGTCGCCGGCGCCGAGGTCGAGCGTCCGGTGCTGGAGCTGCTCGTCGATTTCGCGGTTCGCGACGCGAACGCAGTCGTGAGCCCGCCGGCGCTCGAGCACGGACCGGCGCCCGAGCATGGGCCGGCACTCGAATACGGCACGGTGCTGTGCACGGAGGGCGAGCTGACGGTCTCGCTGAACGCGGGCGCACGCGCGGCGCGGCGGGCGAAGAGCTGCCTCGTGGCGCCGGATCGCGGCGATCGCGTGCTCTGCGCGCGCGAGGGCGACACCGTGTACGTGCTGGCCGTCCTCGGGGGGGCTCCTTCGAGCGCGACGCGCATCGTCGCCGACGGCGAGCTCGAGCTCTCGGCGGACACGCTGCGCCTGCGCGCCAAATCGGCGCTCGTGGCGCTCGGCGCGCTGCGCGTGCTCGGCCGCTCGCTCGACGCACACTTCGCTGACAAGGTGGAGCTGTTCGCCGAGCGCGTGGAGTCGCGCGCCACGACGCTCGTTCAGCGCACCAAGCAGGCGTTTCGCTTCATCGAGGCGCTCGAGCAGGTGCGTGCCGGCGTGTTCGATCTGCGCGCCGAGAGCCTCGCCGCCATTCGCGGTGAGAACACGATCGTCGCAGCGCGCGTGCTCGCCAAGCTCGACGGCGAGCAGGTCAAAATCGGTTGAGCGAAGGAGGAGATGGAATGCTCGCAAAGACTACGGCTGGGGGAATGTCGATGGCGTTTCCCGACGTCTGCCTCACCCCGACTCCCGCGGGGCCGGTGCCGATCCCCTATCCCAACATCGCGCTCTCGCCGACGAGCATCGGCTTCGTGCCCAACGTGCTCGTCACCTGCGCGCCGGGGCACAACATGCTCACCACGGCGCCGCTCACGAACGGCGACAACCCCGGCGTGGCGATGGGCGTCGCCTCCGGCCTGGTGATGGGACCGCAGCGGAATCTCACCGGCGCGTTCACGGTGATCGTGGGCTGCGCGCCGATGACGCGCCTCACCAGCGTGTCGCTGCAGAACAGCACCAACGCGCCGGGCGCGACCATCGTGCCGAGCGTGACGAACGTGATCGTGCTCTCGCCGTGAGCGACGCGAGCCTTCGGCGCGCCCACGCGGCGACACCTTCGCTATAGTGCGCGCGTGCACCCGATCGTGAAGGGCACCTTCGCGCTCGCGGTCGTGCTCGCTGCAACAGCGGGCCTCGAGCGCGCACGCCACAGCGACGCGGGCTCGCTCTCCCCCGCGCGAGCGCCAACCGAACCGAAGGCGCGCGAATCGGGACTCTCTCCCGCTCCGCAGGCGCACGAACCTGGGCCCGCTCCGCCCTGCCCGCGCGGCGCCATCGCGTCGTCACGAGGGGGCTGCGTAGCGATGCCGCCAACGGAACGCGCCAGCGAGAGCGCCCGCACGCGGCGCCTCGGCACAGGAGCGGAGTCGGGGCGAGCTCCGCGCGATCGTCCGCTCGCCCTCGTCGAGCTCTCCCCGGAGCGCCCCGCGAGCTACGCGCGCTACGTCATGCCCGTCGCGGTGCGAGCCGGCAGCGCGGAAGTCCTCGCGGACGTAGAGGACCACGGTGCGAGCGCGCCCGTGCTGAGGCTGCGCGCCGAGCCGGGAGCTCCGGTCACGCTCACCGAGCTCGAGGCGCAGGTCGGTGCCGCCGAGGTCGTGGGGGTCGGTGATCTCCACGGGGTCACGGTCGTCACGCGCCACCGCACGGCTGGCCTTGGTGGCGAGCGCGGCTACCTCGTGTTCTTCGGCGAGCTCTCGCGCCCCGGGCCTGCGGTCGCGAACGGCGCGGCGCTCGGCCCCCTAGCCGTCGTGGGCTTCGCCGGCGACTCGGGCCTCGTCCGCTTCGCCATCCGCGAGCTTCGCCGCGAGCTCGCGTCCCCGCCGGCGCTGCTCGCCGACCTCGTCGACGACACGCTCTCCTTCAGCGTCGATGTTCGCAATGTGTTGCTGCGCGCGCCCGCTGCTTCGCCTGACCGGTCCCCTGAGTCCGAAGGTCGCTGACAACTTCGCTCGCCCCTAGACGACGAGTTTGTAACCAAAGCCGTACACGGTGAGGATGTGCTCCGGCTTGTCGGGAGCGCGCTCGATTTTCTTCCGCAGCTTCACGATGAAATTGTCGACGGTGCGGTTCGTCGGGCTCGCCTCCAACCCCCAGATCCGCTGCAAGAGCTCCTCGCGCGACATGGGCTCGCCAGCGCGCTCGTGCATCGCTCGCAGCAGGCCGACCTCGTAGAAGCCGAGCGCCACGGTCGCCTGCCCCCGCGTCACGGTCTGCGCGGCCAGGTTGATCTGCGCGTCGCCAAGCTCGAACAGCTCGGGGAGCTCCGGCGTCCGCTCCGCGCGGCGAAAAATCGCACGCATGCGCGCGATGAGCTCGCCGACGCTGAACGGTTTCGTCACGTAGTCGTCCGCGCCGGCGTCGAGCCCGCGGATCTTGTCGGCCTCCGAGCTTCGCGCGGTGAGCATCACGATCGGCACGAGGCGATCCTGCTGCCGCAGCTCTTCGCAGACGTTGTAGCCGTTGCCGTCCGGCAGCATGAGGTCGAGGACGATGGCGTTCGGCTTGTGCTGTTTCGCGAGCTGGACGCCCCGCTTCGCGGTGTTGGCCGCGAGCACGTCGAAACCCTCGAAGACGAGCGCGTCGTTCAGACCCAGCACGATGTGCGGGTCGTCTTCGATCAGGAGGATCTTGCGCTTCGCGGTCACCGGAGCGAGACCGATACCACGATTCTCGCGCGCCAACGCGCTGGTCGCGCGAGCTGGGGCAGCCACAAAAAACCGACGGCGGACGGAGCCTCCTCCGCCCGCCGTGGGCTCACCGCGCTGCGCGAGCCTTCGAGCCCGCGCAGGCTCGTCGCTCAGTCACCCGAGCAGGTGATGAACAGCGTGGCGCCCGGCGCGCCGTTGCCATCGCCCACGAAGCGGATGAGCCGCCGCTCCGTCGCCGGGCACGACGACACGAGCTCGGGCGAGCCGGTCGGCGGCACCGTGGTGCCGTCGACGTAGCACCAGCCGTGCACGGCATCGCCCGCGCTGTTTACGACCGGCTCCGTGAGCTCGTTTTGGCACGCCTCGAGGTCGCGCGGCCGCCCCGTCTGCGGGTCGGTCTCGCCGAACGACTGCGTGATCTCGCAGAAGCAGCTCCACTGCGCGATGTCGTAGAGTGGATCCTGCTTCGCCGCCTTCACCGCCGGGTGATCCGACGCGATGTCTGAGCGGGCGTTGCCGCTGCAGTCACAGGTCGGCGAGTTGCGCGCCTCGAGGATCAGGCACGATACGCCGCCCGTCGCGTCCGGGCTCAGCGAGCGCGGCAGGCACTGACCGCCGAGCTCTTTCTTCAGCCGCTCGATGATGGCGCCGACAGCCGGCCGGTAGCCGAAGTTGTCGAGCGCGGAATCGAGCTGTTGCTCGGGGCAGATCGAGCCGACGATGCCGCGGTCGGCGAGGCCCTTCAGCACCTGCAGCTCGCGAATGCCAGGGTAGGCCTTCGCGCGCTCTTGCAGCGTCGGGGTCGTCGAGTCGCACAAGGGATTCTGGTCCTTGTTCGCCGGATCGGCGCAATCGCACGACGAGCCCATCGGCCCGCAGTCGATGGCCGTCTTGAGCGGGAAGATGCACGCGTACTGGAGATCCTTCCGCGGGAGGTTCAGGTACTCGTGCCCGTTGATGGCGTTCGGCCCCTCGCTCGCGGACGGCGGAGCGATCGCGTCGTTCGTGACGGGGTTCGTGCCGCTTCGCGGATCCATCGACTCGATCATGTGCGGATCGGTCGGCCGGCACGCGCCCGGATCTTTCGTGTAACAGCTCGGGTCGCCAAGAATGAGGTCCCACGTGCCGTTCTTCGCGAGCTCCGTGCCGCTCTGGAACCCACCGACCACGCGCCCCTCGTCGTCGAGGCCGTTCAACAGATCCGGCACGCCATCCGCGGTCCGGCGCGCGATGTCCTGCCACGGCACGCCGATGATGCCCGCGAGGAACACGAGGCTCGGGTCGCGAATGTTGCTGTTGTCGTCGTTCGGGTCGAGGTCGACGAACAGCGGGTTCGGCACGACGTCGCCATGGCGGTTCTGCACCGTCTGGCGCGTGAGGCCATCGATGTAGCGTGTCGCCGGGTTCAAGAAGTCGATGCCGAAGCGGCGCTTCTGGTCCCAGCAGCGAAGGTTGATGTGATCCTCTTCCGCCGGCAGCGCGCCTTTGCACTGGTCGGCCGACTCGTCACAGCCCTGCCCCGCGTTCTGACCGCACGACCGGCAGCAGGCGCTGCCCGGATCGGTCGCGCAAGCCGCGCGCGCACGCGGCAGGTGGTACGGCTGGGTCGTGCCCGGCTGGTAACGCTGCAACGCAAAGTAGAACTGGCTTCCGTCGCGCACCGAGCAATCGTTCTCGTCCGTCAAGAGGACGATCGCGAACAGGGAGTCGGGGCGAAGGAAGTCGGCGCGCTGCTGAAGGAGGAAGGAATCGGTGCCCTCCGGGATCGCGTTGTTCTTCTCGACCTTGATGGTCTCGTACGGATCGGGCTCGACCGCGAACCGGTACCAGGCCTCGAGCGAGCCCTCGAAGCCGCAGCCTTTCTCGCCCGTGCCGCCGACGATGGTGGCAAGGTTAGCGATCAGCTTGTTGACGTCGGTCTCGCCCTGCGGACTGTGCGTCGGCGCTTCGGTCGACGGATCCCACACCAGGAAGCCCTTATTTTCCCAGGTCGGGACCTGCGGGTCGCTCGCCCCGACCCCGCTTCGATCGATGAGGTGCCCCTTGTCGTCCACGCTCGGCTCACCGTTGTCGTCGCAGGAGTCCGCGCCGTGATCGCCGATGCTCGACGTGATGACGCCGATGTGAATGTCGAGGATGGGATCGAACTCGCGCTTCGTCCCGTCGACTGGGCAATCCTCGGTCGGAGCCGCGGGCTGCTTCGACGCCGCTACGCCCTCGTCGTCGACGCAGTTCGGATTCACGAGCCGCTTCACGAGGTCGGGCACCGCAAGCTCGAGGATCTCTTGCTTGTCCGCCATCGACCCGGAGTTGTCGATCATGAGCAGCAGATCGATCTTGTCGACGCTGCTCTGCGTGAGGCGCTCGACGATGGTCGAGGTCGTGCGCGGCTCGACGGGCTCGAGCGGCCGATCGAGGCAGGCAGGCATGGAGGCGAGGCCCGCCAGCACCACCGTCGAGGTCGCTGCCCGCAGCGCGCGACGCCACCCGCTCTTCGGAAGTTGATTGTCCTTGTGCATCGTGTTCTTCCTTCGGCCCGAGCGGTTGCCCGCCCACGCCCAATGTGCTGACGGCGGACCGCGGGCAAACTGCCCGGAGACGCCCACGCCGTCGGTAAGCAAACTCGGTGCCTCGCAGCCCCCCATGCGGGCACGACCTGCGAAGCCCGCGGATCCTATGCCGCTACGGGGCTCGTGGGTAGTGCCTTGGCGTGGAGCCGAGCGCGAGCCCCCGGGAACCGCCCCGCCTGTGACAACTCAGTTGTCATTTGCGGTCGGAGTCAGCCAACCCACGTTGCACTCCCTCCCGCCGTCCGGGGCCCTTTCCCTTCCGAGCGCAGCCCGGCCGGGGCCCTTTCCCTTTCGAGCGCCGCCCGTCCGGGGCCCTTTCCCTTTCGCGCGCAGCGGGGATAAGAGGGCTCGCATGCGTGTCGCGCTCGCCATCGTCCCCGAGGTCCGCGAGCTCTTGCGCGGCGATCCCTCCGGGCTCATGGAGTTCCTCGACGAGATCCACGACGAGGATCTGGCCGATCTGCTGGTGCTCCTCAGCGACGACGAGGGCATGCAGCTGCTCGAGCGCATCGGCGCCGAGGCCGCGGCCGACATCTTCGAGCGCCTCGAGGATCACGAGCAGGAGCGGTTCGTCGAGCGCTTCGGTGCCCTCCGCCTCGCGCCCATCGTCAGCGAGATGGCCCCGGATGAGGCCACCGATCTCATCGAGGCGCTGCCGGATCAGGTCGGCGACGAGCTGCTCGGACGCATCGCTCCCGAGGCGGCCGCAGAGATCCGCCCGCTGCTCGGTTGGCCGGACGACAGCGCCGGCGGCCTGATGACGACCGAGCTCGTGTCCGCCTCGCCCGACCGGACGGCCGCAGAGCTCATCGAGTGCATCCGCGAGCGCTCGGATGAGGTCGAGATGATCTCGTACGTCTATGCGGTCGAGCACAATCGCCTCGTGGGCGTCGCATCGCTTCGCGACGTCATCGTCAGCAAGAGCGACGCGCGCCTCGCCGACTTCATGGCGACGGACGTGCGGTCGGTGCTGCCGTCCACCGATCAAGAAGAGGTCGCCCGCGTCCTCAGCAAGTACGACGTCACCGCGCTCCCAGTCGTCGACGAGCTCGGCCGCCTCCTCGGCGTCATCACCGTCGACGACGTCATCGCGGGCACTTTCTCAGGCCGTAAGGACCCGATTTAGCGATTGTGGCCAGCT